>NZ_JAKUEU010000028.1:0-62741 GCF_022663075.1 Bacillus cereus group sp. BfR-BA-01441 | reverse complement strand
AAAGCGGTACGCGAGCTGGGTTCAGAACGTCGTGAGACAGTTCGGTCCCTATCCGTCGTGGGCGTAGGAAATTTGAGAGGAGCTGTCCTTAGTACGAGAGGACCGGGATGGACGCACCGCTGGTGTACCAGTTGTTCTGCCAAGGGCATAGCTGGGTAGCTATGTGCGGAAGGGATAAGTGCTGAAAGCATCTAAGCATGAAGCCCCCCTCAAGATGAGATTTCCCATAGCGTAAGCTAGTAAGATCCCTGAAAGATGATCAGGTTGATAGGTTCGAGGTGGAAGCATGGTGACATGTGGAGCTGACGAATACTAATAGATCGAGGACTTAACCATATAATATGTAGCAAATGTTATCTAGTTTTGAAGGAATATATATTAAAATTTCTTCTTGACATTTCGAAAGAAATGTTTATAATGATAAAAGTCTGGTAATGATGGCAGAGAGGTCACACCCGTTCCCATACCGAACACGGAAGTTAAGCTCTCTAGCGCCGATGGTAGTTGGGACCTTGTCCCTGTGAGAGTAGGACGTTGCCAGGCTAATATTATTCCGCAGTAGCTCAGTGGTAGAGCTATCGGCTGTTAACCGATCGGTCGTAGGTTCGAGTCCTACCTGCGGAGCCATTATGCTTCCATAGCTCAGCTGGTAGAGCACTTCCATGGTAAGGAAGAGGTCACCGGTTCAAGCCCGGTTGGAAGCTTGGGAATAGGTTTAAAACTTTTTTGGCCCGTTGGTCAAGTGGTTAAGACACCGCCCTTTCACGGCGGTAACACGGGTTCGAATCCCGTACGGGTCACCACTTTTGGAGGATTAGCTCAGCTGGGAGAGCACCTGCCTTACAAGCAGGGGGTCGGCGGTTCGATCCCGTCATCCTCCACCATATATATTTAAAATGTCGGAGGGGTAGCGAAGTGGCTAAACGCGGCGGACTGTAAATCCGCTCCTTCGGGTTCGGCAGTTCGAATCTGCCCCCCTCCACCATTTTCTTTAAAATAACCTGAGAGGGTTTATTTTTTTGAAAAGATAACCATACTAGTAAATATTAATGGGCTATAGCCAAGCGGTAAGGCAACGGACTTTGACTCCGTCATGCGCTGGTTCGAATCCAGCTAGCCCAGCCATTTACGAGCCATTAGCTCAGTTGGTAGAGCATCTGACTTTTAATCAGAGGGTCGAAGGTTCGAGTCCTTCATGGCTCATCATTTTTGCGGAAGTAGTTCAGTGGTAGAATACAACCTTGCCAAGGTTGGGGTCGCGGGTTCGAATCCCGTCTTCCGCTTAATTAATAAGGGGCCTTAGCTCAGCTGGGAGAGCGCCTGCCTTGCACGCAGGAGGTCAGCGGTTCGATCCCGCTAGGCTCCATCTAAATAAAAAAGCTTACATCATACGATGTAAGCTTTTTTTGTGTTTAAAAAGACAACTTTTATACTTGTCGTTTAAAATGAAGAAAACGTAAAAATAAGGGATGGGGAGATAATTGTGAAAGTTGTTATTGCATCTGATTCATATAAAGAAAGCCTAAAAGCTATAGAAGTATGTGGAGCTATTGAAAGAGGTTTTAGAGCAATTTTTCCTAATGCAGAGTATGTGAAAATACCAATTGGAGATGGAGGAGAAGGGACGGTTGAATCACTTGTTGATGCTACAGGGGGGAGAATTATATCAATTAGTGTGACAGGACCGCTTAGAGAAGGTATACAAGCTTTTTATGGCATTTCTAAAGATAAAAAGACAGCGTTTATTGAAATGGCAGCAGCATCAGGATTACAGCACGTTCCAGTTGAAAAGCGCAACCCACTTATTACAACGACAAAAGGAACAGGAGAACTTATATTACATGCGCTAGATCAAGGAGTGGAGTACATAATTTTAGGACTTGGAGGAAGTGCTACAAATGATGGCGGGGCAGGTATGTTAGCGGCTTTAGGAGTAAGGTTTATAAATGGTAAGGGTGAAGTAATAGATCCATCTGGAGGCACATTACACTCGATTGTTACTATTGATTTTTCACGAATGGACCCACGCTTAAAGGGGGTAAAGATAGAAGCGGCATGTGATGTGGATAATCCATTAGTCGGAATGCAGGGAGCATCTTTCGTATTTGGGAGACAAAAGGGTGCAAATATAGAGATGATGAAAGAGCTAGATGAGAATTTACAACATTATGCGAATATGCTTAAACGATATGTATCTTTTGATGTATCTGAAATACCTGGTGCAGGGGCAGCGGGAGGAATGGGAGCGGCTGTTATTTCAGTGTTAAAGGGAGACTTGCGTAGGGGCATTGAAATTGTATTAGATTATACAAATTTCGATAAACATATAGAAGATGCACATCTTATTATAACTGGTGAAGGTAGAATAGATAAACAAACTGCATATGGAAAGGCTCCTGTGGGTGTTGCGGGGCGTGCAAAACGTTTTTCTGTGCCTGTAATTGCTATTGGAGGGTCTGTATCATCTGATTATTCAGCCGTGTACGAGAAAGGAATAGATGCGGTATTTAGTATCACAACGAGACCGATGACACTAGAAGAAGCATATAAAGTAGCAGAAGAAAATATTGAAATGACAACGAAGAATATTGCAACAGTATGGAAAATAGCATCAGAAAAACACTTCTAAATATAGGAGTGTTTTATTATTATTATTATTTAATAATAGTGATTGCGATTGTTTCATTAAGTTAACTTTATACATAGAATAGTCTTAAAATTTGGTTTTCAACGTGAATATAAGTGAATAAATTGTATATCCATACAGAAAAATGTCGAGTTGAGTCAGACTATATAAAAGATTTAAAATATTTAGTGAAGGCATAAAAGGGGGATACTATCTATGAAAAAAGAAATCTCAGTTATTGGAGTTCCAATGGATTTAGGACAGATGCGTCGTGGAGTTGATATGGGACCGAGCGCGATCCGTTATGCAGGGGTAATTGAAAGAATTGAAGAAATTGGATATGACGTTAAAGATATGGGAGATATATGTATAGAGAGAGAAAAAGAGATAGATGAAAATACAAAATTAAGAAACCTTACACAAGTTGCAACTGTATGTAATGAATTAGCAAGTAAGGTGGATCATATTATAGAAGAAGGTCGTTTTCCACTTGTATTAGGTGGTGACCATAGTATTGCTATCGGTACATTAGCTGGTGTAGCAAAACATTATAAAAACTTAGGCGTTATTTGGTATGATGCACACGGTGATTTAAATACAGAGGAAACTTCACCATCTGGAAATATTCATGGTATGTCACTTGCAGCAAGTTTAGGTTATGGACATTCTTCACTTGTAGATTTATACGGAGCATATCCAAAGGTGAAAAAAGAGAATGTCGTAATTATCGGTGCGCGTGCATTGGATGAAGGAGAAAAAGATTTCATTCGCAATGAAGGTATTAAAGTGTTCTCAATGCATGAAATTGATCGTATGGGGATGACGGCTGTGATGGAAGAAACAATCGCATATTTATCTCATACCGATGGTGTACACTTATCATTAGATTTAGATGGTCTTGATCCTCATGATGCACCAGGTGTTGGAACGCCTGTAATTGGCGGTCTATCTTATCGTGAAAGTCATTTGGCGATGGAAATGTTAGCAGAAGCTGATATTATCACATCTGCTGAATTTGTTGAGGTAAATACGATTTTAGATGAGAGAAATAGAACGGCAACAACAGCAGTTGCTTTAATGGGTTCTTTATTCGGTGAAAAACTAAAATAAATGTAAGAAAAGCAACTGAGAAGTTGCTTTTTTTATTTGAAAATAAGCGTATAATAATGATTTATATTATACTGTACAATAAAAATGTTTGACATCTTACCAATTTGAGCTAAAGGGGGTTGTTTGTAATTGTCGTTTGTTTCATGTATGGTATAATTAACTAGTTGTTGGAAATACATACAGATAGAGCATAAAACAATATTTCAATATATGGATAGAATTGCTCGTAAGTAGGAGGAAGGGATAGCATGCCTTTTGAAGATACGACCATTTTGAAATATCTTAGTACGGCATTAGATATTGCCATTGTATGGTTTATTATATATAAGCTAATTCTTATAATCCGAGGGACGAAAGCTGTTCAACTTTTAAAAGGGATTACAGTTATTATCGTCGTTAAGATGATCAGTATTTTCCTTGAATTGCGTACGCTATCTTGGCTAACTGAACAAGTATTAACGTGGGGATTTTTAGCCGTTATTATTATCTTTCAGCCAGAATTGCGAAGAGCACTTGAGCAGCTAGGGCGCGGGAGTTTATTTTCGCGTGTTGGAACGCATGAGGATGATGAACCTGAAATGGTTGCAACAGCGATAGCAAAAGCAACCGAATATATGGGGAAACGTAGAATTGGTGCATTAATTACTTTGTCAAAAGAGACCGGTATGGGTGATTATGTGGAAACGGGTATTCCGCTTAATGCAAACGTATCATCGGAATTACTTATTAATATTTTTATTCCAAATACACCTCTTCATGACGGAGCGGTAATTATGCAAGGAAGTACAATTAAAGCAGCAGCATGCTATCTTCCATTATCAGAAAGTCCGTTTATTTCTAAAGAATTAGGAACTAGACATCGTGCTGCAATGGGAGTTAGTGAAGTTACTGATAGTATTACAGTAGTTGTGTCTGAAGAAACTGGTCAAATTTCTTTAACGAAAAATGGTAAGTTGCATCGTGATTTGAAGACAGAACAGCTGAAAGATATGTTATTAGCTGAATTTAGTGGAAACGAAAAAACGACTTCTTCGTCTTTATGGAATTGGAGGAGAAAGCGTCATGGATAAGTTAATGGAGAATCATTGGTTTTTAAAAGGGATCTCATTACTATTGGCGTGTATGCTTTTTATGTCAGCGACGTTAACTGAAAAAAATACGACATCAGGTATATTACCTTTTGCAAATGATACGAAAGAAACATTAACTAATTATGCTATTAATCTTAAGTATGATGAGGAGAAATATATTGTAAGTGGTATTCCGGCAGAGGGCGTTAAAGTAAAATTAGAAGGCCCAAAAGCATCAGTTGCTACAGCAAAAGCAAAAAAACAATTTGACATACCGGTTGATTTGCGAGATAGTCCAAAAGGAACTTATGAGATTTCTTTAAAAACGAACGGGCTTCCAGATGATGTGAAAGGAACAGTTCAGCCATCAACAATTAAAGTTACTCTTCATGAAAAGGCGAGAAAATATGTTCATGTAGATCTGAAATTATCAAATGAGGATCAGATGCCAGCGGGGGCTACTCTAGAAAAATCAAGCCTTAAACCGGATACTGTTGAGGTAGTTGGGACGAAAGAAGAAATTGAAAGCATTTCATCTGCCAAAGCGTATGTTGATTTAAAAGGTGTTAATAAAACTGTTACAAAAACGCCCGAAGTTACATTATACAATAAAGAAGGAAAACGTTTAAATGTAAGAACAAGTCCATCTAAGATTAGTGTAACGTTGAATGTGGCAACGCAAACTACAGCCAATAATACTGAAAAAACTGTTCCTGTAACGTATACGAAGAAGGGGAGTTTAGCAGAAGGATTGGCGGTTACAAATATCAGTGTTGAACCGAGAGAAGTAACGATAGCTGGTCCAAAAGATATTTTGGATAATATACAATCGCTAGAGGGGGTCGAAGTAGATCTTAGTCAATTGACAGAGTCTACAACATTCGATGCCTCTGTTTTATTACCCAAGGGTGTAACAAGTGCAAAACCGAATCAAGTGAAGGTTTCGGTGGGAGTGCAAAAAACAAAACAAACGAAAACAAAAACGATTGATGGTATCCCAATCCAGAAAAATGGACTGTCTAAAGATGTTACTGCTCAGCTACTTTCGCCGCAAGATGGAAAGATAAGTGTTGATATTTCAGGAGAAGCAAGTATAGTAGATAAAATAACAGCTGCTCAAATAACAGCGGTAATTAATCTGCAAAATGTATCCTCAGGGACGAAAGATATTTCCATTCAAGTGAGCGGTCCTGGTAATATTTCAATAGAGCCAAAACAAAAAAGTGCTAAAGTTACTATTGTGAAGAAAGAAAAACCAGATAAAGAAGTACAGGGTAACGGTCAACAACCGGATTCAAATACGGATCAAGAAAATCAAAATGAGAAACCAAAAAATCCTGAACCTGATTCAGAAAAAGAACAGGAAAAGAATCAAAACCAAAATCAAAATCAAGATAAAGATAAAGAAACGAGTCAAGAACCAACAGTAGATAATCAAAAAGAGCAAGAAAAAGGAGCGAATCATAATGGGTAAATATTTTGGTACAGATGGAGTACGCGGAGTTGCAAATAAGGAGTTAACACCTGAATTAGCTTTCAAAATTGGACGTTTTGGTGGTTATGTATTAACAAAAGATACAGATCGTCCAAAAGTAATTATCGGTCGTGATACACGTGTATCTGGTCATATGTTAGAAGGAGCTTTAGTAGCAGGTCTATTATCAACTGGAGCAGAAGTAATGCGCCTTGGCGTTATTTCTACACCGGGCGTTGCTTATTTAACAAAAGCACTAGATGCACAAGCGGGTGTTATGATTTCTGCATCTCATAATCCAGTACAAGATAACGGTATTAAATTCTTTGGTTCAGACGGCTTTAAATTAACAGATGAGCAAGAAGCTGAGATTGAAGCTTTATTAGACAAAGAAGTTGATGAACTACCACGTCCGACAGGTACTAATCTTGGACAAGTGAGCGATTACTTTGAAGGTGGACAAAAATATTTACAGTACATTAAACAAACTGTTGAAGAAGATTTCTCTGGCCTACATATCGCTTTAGATTGTGCACATGGTGCAACTTCTTCTCTAGCTCCATACTTATTTGCAGACCTAGAAGCTGATATTTCAACAATGGGAACTTCTCCAAACGGTATGAATATTAATGAGGGTGTAGGATCTACACATCCAGAAGGCTTAGCTGAATTGGTAAAAGAAAAAGGTGCGGATATCGGACTTGCTTTTGATGGTGATGGCGACCGTTTAATTGCTGTAGACGAAAAAGGAAACATCGTTGACGGTGATCAAATTATGTTCATTTGTGCGAAATATATGAAAGAAACTGGTCAATTAAAACATAATACAGTTGTTTCAACTGTTATGAGTAACTTAGGTTTCTACAAGGCACTTGAAGCAAATAATATTACAAGTGATAAAACAGCAGTTGGTGACCGCTACGTAATGGAAGAAATGAAGCGTGGAGGTTACAACCTAGGTGGAGAACAATCAGGCCATATTATCTTACTTGATTACATTACAACTGGTGATGGAATGTTAAGTGCACTTCAACTTGTAAACATCATGAAAATGACGAAAAAGCCATTATCTGAGCTTGCAGGAGAAATGACGAAATTCCCACAATTGTTAGTAAACGTTCGTGTAACAGATAAAAAATTAGCATTAGAAAATGAAAAAATTAAAGAAATTATTCGTGTTGTAGAGGAAGAAATGAACGGTGATGGCCGTATTCTTGTTCGTCCATCTGGAACAGAGCCACTTATTCGTGTAATGGCAGAAGCACCAACACAAGAAGTTTGTGATGCATATGTACATCGCATTGTAGAAGTTGTGAAAGCTGAAGTTGGCGCTGAATAATTAGCTGAATTTATATGAAAAAGGAGCACAAAAAGTGCTCCTTTTTCATATGTTTTATAGACGATGAAAAAAATTTCATTGACGGTTTATCCATGTTTGTTATAAGATGGTCTTGTTCTTTTTCTCAAAGGAAATATTGTAAATTATAAAAGCGCCAGAACTACAAATAGTGTAGTTGACGAGGTGGGGTTTATCGAGATTTCGGCGGATGACTCCCGGTTGTTCATCACAACCGCAAGCTTTTACTTAAATCATTAAGGTGACTTAGTGGACAAAGGTGAAAGTGTGATGAGAGAAGAGGAACGGATGAAAACTAGCTGTATAAGTATATACGGACTTAAACCCAATCGAGAGGAAGGTGAAAGCCGTTACAAGCTTACAGGGCTAGCAATATGTAATCCGTTTTTTAGTATAAATAAAAATGGTATCGGACTATGTCGTTACATGTTCGCAGAGCAGTGTAAGCATTTGTAACGGCGACTAAACATGTGTGGAATCGTAGGATTTATTGGAGAGCAAGATGCAAAGGAAATTTTATTAAAAGGTTTAGAAAAGCTAGAATATCGTGGATATGATTCAGCAGGTATTGCAGTACAAGCAGAGAACGGTGTTGTTGTATACAAAGAAAAAGGCCGTATCGCAAAACTTCGTGAAATCGTAGATGAGAACGTAGCAGCAAGCGTGGGTATCGGACACACACGCTGGGCTACACACGGTGTTCCAAGTAAAGTAAACGCGCATCCGCATCAAAGTACATCAAAACGCTTTACATTAGTTCATAACGGTGTAATTGAAAACTATGAATTAGTGAAAAAGGAATATTTACAAGATGTAACGTTCGTAAGTGAAACAGATACAGAGGTTATCGTACAGCTTATGGAACAACAAGTGAGCACAGGATTAAGTGTAGAAGAAGCGTTCCGTAATACGCTATCTCTTTTACATGGCTCTTATGCAATCGGATTACTTGATGCTGAAAATCCAAACATGATTTATGTTGCTAAAAACAAAAGCCCGCTATTAGTAGGTGTTGGTGACAACTTTAATGTTGTGGCAAGCGACGCTATGGCGATGTTACAAGTTACAGATCAATTTATTGAGTTAATGGATAAAGAAATCGTAATCGTAACGAAAGAAAGTATTACAATTAAAAACTTACAAGGTGAAACGATTGAACGTGCACCGTTTACAGCGGAATTAGACGCAAGTGATATTGAAAAGGGAACATATCCTCATTTCATGCTTAAAGAAATCGATGAGCAACCACTTGTAATCCGTAATATAATTCAAAAGTATCAAGATGAAAATGGCGAAATTGAATTAAATCAAGACATCCGCAATGCGATCTTAGATAGCGATCGTATTTACATCATTGCATGTGGAACGAGTTATCATGCAGGTCTTGTTGGAAAACAATTTATCGAGAAGTTTGCAAAAATGCCAGTTGAAGTACACGTGGCAAGTGAATTCTCTTACAACATGCCATTATTAACAGAAAGACCATTCTTCATTTACATTTCACAAAGTGGTGAAACAGCTGATAGCCGTGCAGTACTTGTGCAAACAAATGAAATGGGCCATAAAGCATTAACAATTACAAACGTGCCTGGTTCTACGCTTTCTCGTGAAGCTGATTATACACTTCCGTTATACGCTGGACCAGAAATTGCAGTTGCATCAACGAAAGCTTACACAGCACAGCTTGCAGTACTTTCAATTTTAGCGGCTGATATTGCTAAAGCAAAAGGTGAAGTTCTTGATTTCGATTTAACACACGAACTAGGACTTGTAGCAAATGCAATGATAGAACTTTGTGATCAAAAAGAAGAAATGGACGCATTAGCAAAACAATTTTTAGCAACAACGCGTAACTGTTTCTTCATCGGCCGTAGCGTAGACTTCTACGTAGGATTAGAAGGTGCGTTAAAACTAAAAGAAATCTCTTACATCCAAGCAGAAGGATTCGCTGGAGGAGAGTTAAAACACGGTACAATCGCTTTAATTGAAAATGGTACACCAGTTATCGCACTTGCTACACAAGAGCACGTAAACCTTGGAATTCGTGGTAACGTGAAAGAAGTAGTAGCACGCGGGGCTAACCCATGTATCATCTCAATGAAAGGCTTAGAAATGGAAGGTGACAGCTTCGTATTACCAGCTGTACACGAAGCGCTAGCACCGCTAGTAGCAGTTATTCCATTACAACTTATCTCATACTACGCAGCACTTCACCGCGAGTGTGACGTTGATAAGCCACGTAACTTAGCTAAGTCTGTTACTGTTGAGTAGGAGATTGGTAGGTTAATAAGTATAGTTATACGTTTGAAATAAATTAAAACTAAGAAAAAACTCTGTAAAAATCATTTTACAGAGTTTTTTAGTTATTTATTGTTTTACATAACAAATTGTTACTTGTTCGTCTATGTGGAAAATCTGTAACGCTTTACCATCTAAATTTTTAACCTCATATGATGAATAAATAGGTCTTTCCAATTTCACTTCTTGACCATTTTGAGTTCCTTTTTCCACCATTAGCGTTAACTGATGGGAAGAAACGTCTGCTTGGTATGTTCCTGTTAAGTAATTATCTTTATTTGGATAAGAACCATTTGCATATGTTTCAAATGTCTTATCTGCTTTTAGGACTAACGTAGTTTTGACTCCGTCTCCGTAATCAATACCCCAATTACCTACAAGCTCTGTACCGTCTTTATAGTTGTTCTGTACATTCTTAAACTTAGCGGAATCCTCGTCTGGTGTATCAATTTTTCCTTTGAATATACCAGTTTTATCTTGGGTACTGTATGTTTTAACTGTATTACCACTAGATAAACTCGGTGAGTTAGAAGAACTAGTACCACTTGTTGTAGAAGTAGTTGTTGAACCACCCTTAGCTTCCGCTTTTAACTTATTAAATACAGGTTTCCAAATGCGTTTTGCTTCATCTAATTTATTGTTTGCTTTATCTATGATTGCATCATCCGTATCTTTAAGTGTTTTAGAGTAATCAAATAACTTGGATACTTCTTTGAAAGATTCTTTTAACTTTTGAACAGCTTTTACAATTTCCTTATGATCTTCCTTGTATTTTCCTGGTGCATCTATACGCTCTATTTTATTAAATACTTTATCTAAGTCTTTAATACTATCTCGTACCTCTTCATTTGACTTACTTCCCTTTTTATTATCCCTCACAGAAGCATCATAGTAATCTAGACGTCTTAATAAGTCTTCTTCAATGTCTACCATAAGTTGTGGGTAATCCTCAGGTAAAACCATAATCATCTTAACATCTTTACTTTCTTCTTTTGAGTTAGTTGATTTTTCCTTTGTTTCAGATGATTTACCTTCTGTCTTAGTTTCTTTACTTTCTTGTTTACCAGATTCAGCATTTGTTTTTTCTTTTTCTCCAAATAAATTTGTTACACTACAAGCTGACATAGAAACTACTAATCCAGATGCTAGTAAAATTTTACCTGTACTCTTTTTGAAATTCTTCATATGATTTTTCAATTCTCCCTTTAAAAACATAAAATAGATGTGCTTTAGCCCCTTTAAAACTAAAAAACATACCCCTTCTATATTTATTTTATAATACCTTTCTACGTATAATATTTTACAATTAATTACAGATACGGTCAAAATTTATCTTAGTTTAACGATGTTCACAAAAAAGATGCGAAGCTTTATTCCTTCAAGTAAAGATTCTAAGTGAGTTTTGATTAAAATTTTTTTATAAAAATCTCATACTTAGTTAAAAAGAGTGATTCTATTTTGATCAATCGTTTTTTCAAAATGAATTTTTTTGTTGTTAAATAAAGATTTGTGACTTCATTTTTATCAAATTTTATTCTAAACCAACATATAGTTATAGCTTTAAAATAAATTTACAAATTTGTATCTAAAAGGGGTGTTTTTGTGTCGGAAAAGAACATCTAGAATTGGTAAGTGGATAGAACTCCATAAATTAAAGTTTTACTTTATCGACTTCACTTTTATTTATCTGAATTTTCCGTTATCATTTTAAGTATTCGTGAACAATTTCCTTTATTACGATAAAAAGAGACGAGAGATTTATGGACATTTCAAGGGGGTATATTGATGAAAGTGAATGAAAAAACATATTTAAGTATAGAAGAGATTATTTCATTACCAACCGTATCAAGTACAAACATAAGTGATGATGGTAAAAACGTAGCATTTGTTAAGAAGACGGCTGATTGGAAAGACAATACATATAGGAATCATGTATGGATATATGAAAAAGATAAGAAGCAGAGTTACCCATTATCAAATGGTGATATAGATAGTACACACCCATTATGGTCTCCAGATGCTAGGTGTATCGCATATCTTAGTCCAGTTGGTGATGGGAAAAATCAGATATTTGTTAAGTCACTAGATGGTTATAGAGAGTTTCAAATTACCGATGAGAAAGAAGGAGTCAGTACATTCAAATGGGGTCCTACTGGCAAGGGTCTTTATTATGTTACGCAGTCAAAAGAATGTGAGGAGATAAAGAAACGTAAGGATCTATATGGAGATTTTCAACATATAGGTAAGGAACACCAGAATAATTGTTTATATTACATTGAAATAGAGAAGGTGATACAAAGTGATACAGATGAACACGAGAACAGAGTTGTTTATCAATTAACAGATGGTAAGGATTTTCATATCCATGAATTTGATATTTCAAATGATGGTAAAAAGGTTGTATTTATGGCGACACCAAGCTCAAATATGGCAGATTATATAAATGGAGATCTATACATACTCCATATTAAAGCTGGAGAGCTACAAAAGCTGAATGTGGATAAGTTGTTGGGAGGGAGTGTTTGCTTTTCTCCTGACGGCAGTGAAATATGTTACACAGCAAGCATAAGAGAGAAGGGTTACTATAGAAACCATATACAAGATAGTACGTTAGAGATATATGATATAAATACCGGAGAGCTAATTCAACCTTTAACAGATTTTGATAGTACGGTTATGCCATTACAGTGGACAGCTAAAGGGGTTTTAATTAGGTGGCAGAATAAAACGAATTATCTTATTGGATTGCTAGCCGAAGATGGCACTGTGGAAATATTAAGCGAAAAAGTAGATGGCTTTATAATGGATGCTTCTATAACAAAGGATGGCAAACATATATCCTACAATAAGGCTATAACAAATGAAACCTTTGAAATCTATTTAGACGATAAAAAAATAACGGATGAAAATAGCTTTTTCAAAGGGAAACTTAGAAGTAACAGGGAAATCATCTCATGGAAAAGTAGCGATGGTCTTGAAATAGAAGGTGTTTTATCAACGCCAGTAGAGTTGGACACTAATAAAAAATATCCTTTATTAGTAGTAATTCACGGCGGTCCGGCTTGGGCATCTTTTCCGATATTTTCAGACTGCTTCAATGAGAAATATCCGATTGAACAGTTTGTTGAAAAAGGCTTTATCGTTTTAGAACCAAATTACAGAGGAAGTTCAGGTTATGGTAATGAATTTTTAAAAGCTAACTATAGAAAACAGGGGATTGCTGACTACGATGATGTTATATCTGGAGTGGATGAACTAGTAGAAAAAGGGATGGTAGACAAGGATAGAGTAGGAGTTATGGGATGGAGCAACGGTGGATATGTATCAGCTTTCTGTTCTACGTTTAGTAGTCGGTTTAAAGCTATTTCAGTTGGCGGTGGAATAACTAACTGGAGTACCCATTATGTAAATACAGATATACCTTACTTTATTAGAATGTATTTAGGAAATACTCCATGGAATGATCCAGAGATATATACGAAGACATCACCTATGACGTATATTAAATCAGCTTGTACGCCTACCTTAATTCAACATGGGGAAAAGGATGCAAGAATTCCAATTACAAATGCATATGATCTATATCAAAGATTAATGGATATGGAAGTTGATACAGAATTAATTATATTTAAAGGAATGGCATATAGTTCTGACCAACCAGGAGTTCATGTGGCTATTATGAAGCAGAACTTGATGTGGTTTTCACACTATATTCTTGGAGAGAGTATGGAGGGTTTTAGGACTTTGTAAGGGATGTTTGTACAAGACATAAGGTTGAAACGGTCTTCATATTGAGATGATTTATTATAAAATATATACTTAAACTACTATCAGTACATACATCAGGGAGGACTAATATGACAGGAAATAAAAATGACTTACTAGTAGAAAAACGTGAAGAGTTATTGAAAGTATTGCAAGCTCGTTTTGAGAAAAACATGAACCGCCATGAAGGTCTTGAATGGGCTAAAGTTGAAGCGAAGCTGACTACTAATAATGAAAAAATGTGGTCACTTAACGAAATGGAAGTAACTGGTGGTGAACCGGATGTTGTTGGTTATGATGAAGAAAAGGACGAATATACTTTCTATGATTGTTCAAAGGAGAGTCCTAAAGGCCGCAGAAGTCTTTGTTATGATCTTGAAGCGTTAGAATCAAGAAAAAAACATAAACCAGAAAATAACGTTATTGATGTTGCCAATGCTATGGGCATTGAATTATTAACGGAAGAACAGTATCGGGAATTGCAACAACTTGGCGATTTTGACATGAAATCATCAAGTTGGGTACAAACACCTTTAGATATTCGAGAACTCGGTGGTGCTTTATTTTGCGATTATCGCTTTGGACATGTTTTCGTGTACCATAATGGAGCAGACTCTTACTATGCTGCCAGAGGTTTTCGTGGCTCGTTAAAAGTTTAAATTAGGATAAATAAGAAAAAGAGCCTATATTCAGGCTCTTTTTCTTATTTATATTTTAAAAGTAAACTGTTACTACGCAGTTTTACTTAATTTATATGTTCCGTGGTTGTTTTTACGGAAAAGTTTAGGGAAAACATAGCCATCTAATCCAATACGTCCAGCGTTCTGCCCTGCAACTAAAATGAACATAGTCAAAATAAGCAGGTTTGGGTTTACACTAACAGTTCCACTTAATAAAAATGAAAGATTCATTATGATTCCGAAAAATGCAGCTGTTTTTGTTAATCCGCCTAAAATTAAACCTAGACCTACTAAAATTTCTCCCCATTGAACTAAAAAGCTAAATAGGTCTGCGTTTGGAAGGACAAAATGTTGAAGAAAATCTGCCCACCAACTTTGTACTGCAGGGTGGTCACCTGATGCTTGAGCAATAGCACCCTTTAGAAAGCCACTTGCGTCAAAAGATTGTCCGAAGACTTTGCCTATCCCAGCAGCGAACCATGTATACCCTATGTAAAGCCGTAAAAGTAATAATATGAAAGTAGCACGTTTATCAGTTCTTAAAAAATTGATAACCATTGAAATCCCTCCAATATTGTATTTACATGTTTATTATATATATATTGTGAACAAATTCACAATAGAGGAAATGTGAACGAATATATGTTTTGAGTAATTGTTTTATTTTTTGTAACATTTCATCTTTTTTGATAGACTAATAATAGAGATATATCAAAAGGAGGAAAAGACTAGATATGTGGATGAACTTGTAATGATTAGAAACTACTAGATAGATGAATTTTTCTCTCATAAGCGAGGGTTTATTTAGTTATCTGTAAATCATTCAAGGAATGCATATTTGGCTTGTACATCCCTTTTATAAGGATAGGTGCCTATTTTATGTATCTGTCTTTTTTGTGGGAAAGTTTATATCTCTTATATAAAATATGCGTCCTTTAAACTTGGAGGAGTATATGATGAACCAATTAAAAAATAAAGTAGCAGTTATTACAGGGGTAAGTCGTCTAGACGGTATAGGCGCAGCAATTTGCAAAGAATTGGCTGAATCAGGATACGATATATTTTTTACGTATTGGACGGATTATGATAAAGAGATGCCATGGGGCGTTGAGAAAAATGAACAAATACAATTAGAAGAAGAGCTATTACAAAACGGTGTTAGAGTATCAAGCATGGAGTTAGATTTAACTCGGAATGATGCACCGAAAGAGCTTATAAATAAAGTTACTGAACAATTAGGGTACCCTCATATATTAATTAATAATGCAGCATATTCTACGAATAATGATTTCTCTATGTTGACTGCTGAAGAATTAGATAAGCATTATATGGTGAATATTCGTGCGACTACATTGCTCAGTAGTCAATTTGCCCGAGGATTTGATAAAAAATCTGGTGGTAGAATTGTGAATATGACTTCGGGGCAATTTCAAGGTCCTATGGTAGGAGAACTAGCGTATGCAACAACGAAGGGAGCTATTGATGCTCTTACTAGTACGTTGTCAGCAGAGGTAGCTCATTTAGGAATAACAGTGAATGCAATTAATCCAGGACCAACTGATACAGGATGGATGACTGAAGAGATAAAACAAGGGTTAAAGCCGATGTTTCCTTTTGGCAGAATTGGTGAGCCAAAGGATGCAGCTAGACTCATTAAATTTTTAGTAAGTGAAGAAGCTGAGTGGATTACTGGGCAAGTTATTCATTCAGAAGGTGGATTTAAAAGATAAAAAAGAAGGTATCTCACCTTAGTGAGATACCTTCTTTTTTAATCTTTCTTCAGTCTTCGTGCAACACCATTTCCTAAAGACTGTAATCCTTGAACGAGGATAATTAAAATAAAGACAGTTGCATACATTACTTCAGGCTCGTAGCGTAAATGTCCGAAGCGGTATGCTAAATCCCCTAGCCCGCCAGCACCCACAAGGCCAGCCATTGCTGTTGCGCCAATTAAGCCAATTGTTGCGATTGTTAATCCAAGTACAAGGGAGGGACGAGCTTCTTTAACCAGGACGTGCCAAATGATTTTTATAGTAGAGACTCCCATCGCTTGGTAGGCTTCAATGACACCGCGATCGACTTCTAGTAAAGCTGTCTCCATTAAACGTGCGATATAAGGGGCTGTGAAGACGACAAGCGGTACGATAACACCTTGTACGCCAATGGATGTTCCCATTAGAAACTTTGTAAAAGGCAAAATAAAGAATAATAGAATGATAAATGGAAGAGAGCGAATAACATTAATAACCGTATTAAGAATAGGATAGATGATTTTATTTTCATGCTGTCCACCAGGTCTCGTTAAAACAAGTGTAACACCAAGTGGCAGTGCAATAAGGATCGAGATGAGTAATGAAATAGATGTCATTTGAAAGGTTTGGATTGTGGCTTCCCATATGACTTTACCCCATTCATCCAAAAAGGACTTGTTTCCCATAATCTGTTCTACCTCCTTCTACGATGATTCCTTGCTCTTGTAAAAATGATAAAGCACGGTGGATTTCATTTTGTTCCCCTTGCATATGAACGACTAGTTTCCCATATGCTTCATGTTTTAACTGCGTAATATTACCGGATAAAATATTCGGATATACTTGGAACCGTTTTGTGGCAACGGCTAAGGCAGGTTCCCCTGAAGTAGTGCCAATAAATGAAAGTGTTACAATTTCTCCAGTACTTTGTAGTTCTTTCTGTACCTTTTCTGGAATTTTCGCTGCAAATGCGCTATTTACAAATTTCTTCGTTGTTACATGTTGTGGGTTTGTGAAAATATCTTTTACAGTCCCACTTTCGACTACAGATCCATGTTCCATAACAGCAACGCGGTCACATATACGCTGGATGACATTCATTTCATGTGTAATGAGTAAAATCGTAATTCCGATTTCTTCGTTAATCTTTAATAGCAAATCAAGGATAGAATCGGTTGTTTCTGGATCTAATGCGCTCGTTGCTTCATCACTTAATAACACTTCAGGTTCATGTGATAGCGCACGAGCAATTGCGACACGCTGTTTTTGACCACCAGAAAGTTCGCTTGGATACGCATCTTTTCTATTAAAAAGATCGACAATGCGTAAATACTTTTCTACTCTTTTTTCAATTTCTGCTTTTGGAATGCCAGCAAGCCGTAACGGTAATGCGATATTTTCATAAACGGTAACAGTTTTAAGTAAATTGAATCCTTGAAAGATCATTCCGATTTTTTGTCTCGCTTTTGCTAGTTCTTTTGTCGATAACGTTGTTAAGTCTTGTTCATTTACAATGATATTTCCTGTCGTTGGTTTTTCTAATAAATTTACACATCGAATCAATGTACTTTTACCAGCGCCACTATACCCAATGATTCCAAATACCTCGCCTTTTTCTACTTTAAGGGAAGTAGACTTAAGAGCCTCAACATTCCCTTTTTTTGTTGTAAATACTTTGGATATGTTTTTTAATTCAATCATTATCGTCAGCTCCTACCAAGATGGTAAAACTGAACCATCAAATTTTTTCTCGATAAACTCTTTTACTTCTTTAGATTGATAAGCTTTCTTTAATTTATTTACAACGGCATCATCTTTATTTTCAGTACGAACAACAACCCAGTTCACATAGGGTGAATCTTTTCCTTCGCGGAAAATAGAATCTTTCGCTGGACTTAATTTTGCACCTAATGCAAAGTTTGTGTTAATTGCAGCTGCTTTCACTTCACTTAGTTGCGTTGGTAATTGAGATGCCTCTAATTCGACAATCTTTAATTTTTTTGGATTTTCAATTACATCTTTTGCAGTCGCTTTTTCTGTAGCCTTTGGATCAACTTTTAAAACCCCTGCTTTTTCAAATAATTTTAAAGCTCGAAGTTCATTCGTTGGGTCATTTGGTACAGCAATTGCATCGCCCTCTTTTAAGTCTTTTACATCTTTTATATCTTTAGAATATACACCCATAGGGAATGTTACTGTTGAAAATACTTCAGCTAATTTCATATTGCGTTCAGCTTTAAATACATCTAAATACGATTTCGTTTGGTAGCTATTTACATCAAGGCTTTTTTCATCTAATGATACGTTTGGCGCTACATAATCATTAAATACTTTTATATCAATTTCGAGGCCATCTTTTGCTGCAACTTCTTTTACCTTTTCAAAAATTTGTTCATGTGGTCCACCTGTTACACCGACAGTAATCTTTTTCTCGTCTAATTCTTTTACCTCTTTATCTGAACTCACACTACATGCGCCTAATAATAATACTGCTCCGCTTACAATGCTTAATAATACCTTTTTCATCTATAAATCCCCCTTCATATACGTTCCAAAATAAAAAGCACCTCCCAAAAAATAAGAGAGGTGCCGAATAGACGAAATAGATTCCTCTCTTATCTTCCAAAACGAAAACTCGTTTTGCAGGAATTAGCACCTTAGCTTATACGTCATAAGCTCGGTTGCCGGGCATCATCGGGCCAGTCCCTCCGCCACTCTTGATAAGAGTATGTGTATGTAGTTTTGAATATGGTACTAATAGTAAATCGTACAAAAAGAATTGTCAATGATATTTTCAGAATATATTTTATTTTAAGGTAATCGAAACGTTCCCCTTTTTATGTCCTTTTTCTACATATATATGAGCTTCAGCAATTTCTTCTAATCGGTAAGTTCTATCAATAACAGGCTTTAGCTTTTCTGTTTCAGCTAGTTGTTTTAGTAGGTTCATATCTTCTTTACTGACTTTTGCCATCATTCCGTTCACAGATACATATTTTCCATTAGGCATTAATGCATCTGTACAAAGAGACTTATTATATTTTCCAACTGCATCAAATATAATATCATAGTGCTCGCCCCGCTTAGTAAAATCTTCTTTCATATAATCAATTACGTTGTCTGCCCCTAAAGCTGTTACTAAATCGAAATTCGAACTACTACAAATGGCTGTGACAGTCGCCCCGAAGTATTTCGCAAGTTGTACGGCAGCTGTCCCTACTGACCCAGAGGCGCCGTATATAAGTACTCGTTGCCCTTTTTTTATCTGTCCTTTTCTAAGGAAGTGCAATGCTGAAGTTCCGCCAAAAGGAATAACGGCAGCTTCTTCATATGTCACATTGGTAGGTTTTAATGCTATTAATCCACTTTCATGCACGCATGTGTATTCGGCATAACCACCAAGGTTTAGTTCTGTTAATGCAAAAACTTGATCTCCTTTTTTAAATTGTGTTACATCTGTTCCAATGTCTTCGATTTCACCGGATAACTCTACGCCAAGTATAGGTTTTCTCGGTTTTCTGAAACCTAATATGATCCGCATAGGAATCCAAAATAAGAGGGGGCTATTAAAGCCACGTATTCTACAATCTCCAGTCGATACACTTGTTGCGTGAATTTTAACTAATACTTCATTTTTTTTAGGTTTAGGCTTTTCTATATTTTGAAGTTGGAGAACATTAGGTGGTCCATACTTTGTGCAAATAATAGCTTTCATAATGACCTCCTGAAATGAGTTGTTATTATTTACATCATATTTAAACTTTTTCTCAAACATGTTGCTATATAGGAAATAAATTTAAAGAAGAATATTACGAATTATATAGATTTCATAGGAAAAGAGATGATATTATTTTTGGGAAGGAGGGGACGTTATGAAAAAAATTATTTTAATTTCAAGTTTAGTACTTGCAGTCGGTCTAGGAGTAGGGTGTAGTAATGAGAAAGCAAAAAAGACTGATGAACCGAAAAAAGAAGCTGTGCAGAAAGAAAAGGAATTAACAGCGAAGGATGTTTTTAATAAAGCGAATGAAGCTTTTAAAAACGAAGAAAATGTAACGATGACATATGATGTGGGAATAAAGGCTGAAGGAACAGAGATGAATGTAATAAAGGCCAAAATGCAATTAGAGCCGAAGAAAAAAAATTCTCGTTCTGAAATGAATGTTTCTGGTACAGAGGTTGTTGTTTATGATGTGGGTGGCAAAATTGCTGGTCAGTTGAAAAATCCTAATACGGGTGAAGTTATGTCTGTACCAGAGGAACAATTAAATGCTAACGGAATGAATGCGACTCAAGGAATGGTAGATAATTTAGAGATTCCATCGGAAATTTTAAATAAAGTGAAGATGGATAAAAGTGGAGATAATTATAAGCTGAAGTTTGCATTAAAAGGGCAAGAGACAGAGAGTATGTTAGCTAGTATGGATGAAAAGCAGAAACAAATGCTACAAGGCCAAAATGCAAAGATAGAAGAAATAGATGGAGAATATATTATTACAAAAGATTTTAAATATGAATCAGCAAAGATAGATATGGTTATGAGTAGCAATGGTGAGGATAAAGCGCACATTATTACGGATGCGAAGTTTACATCGTATGATAAATTTGATCCAATACAATTGCCAGCAGCAAAGTAATCACTGTCAAGAGAGGTACCTGAAAGAACGGGTATCTCTTTTTGTTGCTAATAAGGAGAGTGTCCTTTGAAAAAAAGAAAGATAGTAGTGGTCATTGTCGCATATACGGTTTTGCTTGCAACGTCTGTACATACGTATAAAAAACAAATTGATCATCCTATTATGAGTGATGTAGGTAAATTGCTTCCGACAAAAATAAAACGTGTTGAAAGTGCTACGGAAGAGCACTCGTTAATAAAATTAGTGCGAGATGCAAAAGTTTCAGGAGAGAAAATTTCCATTGCAGGCATGCAACATAGCCAAGGAGGACAGACATATTATCCAAATGGCACGATGCTCGATATGAAAGGATATAATAAAATATTAGAATTTGATCCAGAGAAGAAGTGGATTACAGTTCAAAGTGGTGTCACGTGGAATGATATTCAGAAGAAAATAAATCCATATGGCCTTGCGGTACAGGTCATGCAGTCTCAAAATATTTTTACTGTTGGTGGTTCATTAAGTGTAAATGTACACGGGCGTGATATTCGTCATGAGGCACTAATTGATACAGTAGATTCATTTAGATTGTTAATGGCAGATGGTACGGTACGTAATGTAAGTAGAGAAGAAAATGCAGAGTTATTTCCATATGTCATTGGGGGTTACGGTTTATTTGGAGTTATTTTAGATGTGACGCTGAAGTTAACAGATGATGAATTATATGAAATGCACACGAGAATGATAGATTATAAAGAATACGCATCTTATTTCAAAGAGAAAGTGAAAAGAGATGAGAATGTTCGTATGCACTTAGCGCGTATTTCTGTTGCTCCAAATTCATTTTTAAAAGAGATGTATGTGACAGATTATACTTTGGCACAAAATCAAAATATGAGAGAAGAGTACAGTGAATTAAAGGAAGAAAATATTATAGCGGTACCGAAATTTTTACTTGGGTTATCACGTTATAGTGATTGGGGAAAGAATACGTTTTGGGATATACAAAGAGGTTATTTTGAACGTACAGATGGAAAGTATGAGACGCGTAATAATGTTATGAGATCAGATAGTGCTTTTATGGAATATGAAAATCCAAATAGGACCGAAGTGTTACAAGAATACTTTGTGCCTATAGATGCTTTCACGGAGTATATAGATGATTTACGTAACGTATTAAATGAAGAAGAGTTTAATTTACTCAACATTACGATTCGTTACGTGGAAAAGAATGAAAATGCAGTTTTGTCCTATGCGAAAGATGATATGTTTGCGCTGGTTCTTTTGATTAACCAGGGACGCTCAGAGAGTGAGATAAAGAAAACAGAGGATGTCATTCGGAAGATGATTGATGTTACTTTAAAGCATAACGGTAGTTACTATTTGCCGTACTATTCTTATCCAACGAAAGAGCAGTTAAAGAGGGCATATCCTCGTATTGAAGAATTTCTCAAGAAAAAGAAGGAAGTAGATTCAGAAGAGAGATTTGTGAATTTATTTTATAGGGAGTATACGAAATGACATATAGAAGATTTGTGGCTTCGCAAAGTATCATCATGATGGCAGGAAGTATGGTATTTCCTTTTTATATATTATTGCTTCGAAACATTGGAAATAGCTTCTCGCAATTTGGCTGGGCGTATGGCTTATTTGCTTTAACATCAGCACTTGTATATCCACTAGTGGGAAAGGTATCTGATCAAGTAGGTGATAAAAAATTATTAATCATATACGCTTGGTCCATGGCAATCTTAATGCTTTGCTTTCCGATTGCCACGGAAGTATGGCATGTGTATATTCTTCAAATTGTAATGGGAGTTTTAGGTGCTGTGCAGCGTAATACTGAGAAGACTTCATTAGCACGAAAGGTTGCGCAGGAAAAGGCTGGTTATGAGATTGGAAAATACCATGTGTGGACATCCATTGGCGGAGCAGTAGCGGTTATTGCCACGGGATATTTAGTAGATTTCTTTACGATTGGTACAATTTTTTATATTGCATCTATTCTATATGTAGTGAGCGGGATTGTATTAAGTAGTAAAAAAATATAACTATTCCTATTTTCACCTTAATACCCTTTATTTGTTATACTAAAAGGGAATACAAAAGAAAAGGGGACAGTGCCTTTGATGAAATTTGTAGTTTTAGCTATTCTTACTTTGTTTTTGATTCCATGGACAAGAAGTAGTAGTAAGCTTCGAGCAGTGGATAAGAAGGGAGATAAGAAGGTTGTAAAGGGTAAGAAATCATCTATTTTAGTTATTCCTGTTTTATTTTGGATAGGTATTGCAATCTATGAATACTTTTGGCTAATTGATGATCGGGTAGACTCGATTCTTACTCATTATTCTGTTGCAGTAGCAATTTTAATTGGGCTTGTTTTATTTTCACAAGATCAAATAGGGAAATTAGAAGGTACATTAAAAGGACTTCTAATGTTTATTTTACTCGCAAGTTACGGCTACTTTGGTTATTTGCACGATATAGTAATCTCGCAAAAGAAATATGATTCTGTTGTTAAGATAGAGAAAGATATTTCAGAGCCATTTACTGAAAATGACCAGCCGTTTACAGTGCCGCCAAAGACAGCGGAGAATAAGATGAAAAAAGTATTTGGTGATATTCCGAAAGTAGCTTATTTTGAGCTAGGAGAATTAACGCCACAAATGGTAAACGGCGAAGCTTTATATGTAGCGCCGATTGAAGTTTCAGGATTTTTTAAAGCGCGTAAAGCTGAGACAATTCCAGGGTATGTAACGATGTCAGGTACGAATCCTGATGCGGAAGCGAAACTGCACCTCGGTTATAAAATGAAATATGTGCCAAGCATGTTTTTTGGTAATAATTTAGAGCGTGTGGTAAGGCAAGCAGAACCAAATTTAATCTTTAAAGGAAAACCTAAATTTGAGGTTGATGATAAAGGAAAACCATATTATACAATGACGTATGGTGAATTTATTTCAGGAAGATCTGGATTTGAGGTAGAAGGTGTTGTCGTAGTAGATGCACAAACAGGTGAAGTGAAAAGATATGATAAAGGAAAGGCACCTAAATTTGTTGATGGTGTATTAAATCATGAGACTGCATCTACGTTAAATACGTACTTTGGTAAATATATTCACGGATTTTGGAATACGAAATTCTCACAAACAGATATGAAAATTCCGACTGAGTGGGGAACGAAAGAAGGCGTGACCCCGATCTTTGGTAAAGATGGAACACTGTATTATTTTACAGACTTTACTTCTCCAAAAGAAGGAGTAGATTCAGCCCTAGGCTATTCATTAGTAGATGCACGCACAGGCAAGCTATATTACTATAATGGAAAAGAAGTAAAGGGGATTATGGATGGTTCAGCAGCTACAGAAGTAGTAGATAATTCCTTTAAGAGAGAGAAATGGCATGGGACAATGCCTGTCATTTATAACGTATACGGTAAACCAGCTTGGATTATTCCGGTTGTTGATGACGGAGGCCTAGTACGTGCACATACAGTTATATATGCTGCTAATGCAAAAATATTTGCGACAGGTTCTTCGCAGAAAGAAGCGCTTGAGAATTATAAAAACGTAATGAGCGGTAATGGTGATACATTTAGACCAACCTCAACAGGAAAAGAAGCGCAAAAAGAAGGTATTGTACAACGTGTATATAAAGAAAAATCAGGTGAAAATACAATCGTGTACGTACTTTTAGAGAATGAACAAAAGGTATTTATGATACCGGTGAAGAAATTCCCATATGCTATGTTTACAGAAGTAGGAGACCCAATTCAAATTACATATTTAGATACGAGAGAGATGATGTCCTCAGTATCTAAATTTACGAATAGCAATGTGAAAAAGTAAAGCGATAGAATTTCTATCGCTTTTTTTACATTATGAAAGAGGAAAATGCGCTGTACTTGACGTATGTTTATGATGTAACTATAATTGTTACGATTCAGTTTGTATAGGAAAGGGTGAATTGAAAAAGTGAATGAAGTTAATCACGAAATATATAAACCTGTAAAGGCAAACAGGTTATGGATGATTCTTGTATTAGGAACACTTACGGCGATTGGACCATTATCTATTGATATGTATTTGCCTTCATTACCGAAGTTAACGGATGATTTGCAAACAGGTGCATCCCTCGCGCAGCTTACATTAACAGCTTGTTTGCTTGGGCTGTCAGTAGGACAATTATTTGTTGGCTCAATTAGTGATATTTACGGAAGACGCAAACCTCTTATTATTGCTCTTATTATTTATGTTGCTTCTTCTTTACTTTGTGCTGTTGCGCCATCTATTTGGACATTAGTGTTATTGCGCTTCCTACAAGGAGCTTCAGGATCAGCCGGGATTGTTATATCACGTGCGATGGTACGTGATATGTATTCAGGTTCTGAAATGACGAAGTTTTTCTCACTGCTTATGTTAGTAAACGGAGCAGCACCTATTTTGGCACCGATTATTGGGGGGCAATTATTACAGTTTACAACGTGGCGCGGTGTTTTCATCGTTCTTGGAGCAATTAGTGTATTCATGTTAATCTCAGCTACTTTTGTATTGCGTGAAACATTACCTCCTGAAGAAAGAGAAACGGGTGGTTTGTCAGGGACTTTGGCGACGTACGGAAAATTGTTAAAGGACCGTCTGTTTATGGGATATGCATTGTCACAAGGATTAGTAACAGCGGCAATGTTTGCATACATTTCGGGCTCACCATTTGTGTTGCAGAATATATACGGAGCATCACCACAGCAATTTAGTTTATTCTTTGCGATTAACGGCATCGGTATTATTATTGCTAGTCAGGTAACGGGTCGTTTAGCGGGGAAAGTGAATGAGAAGACATTATTTGTTGCTGGTATTATTATCGCAGCTGTTGGTGGCCTATCTTTACTACTGACAATCGTACTAGGAATAGGTTTAATCGGTGTTTTATGTTCGTTATTCCTTGTCGTATCAAGTGTCGGGGTTGTATCAACAACTGGGTTTTCATTAGCGATGAGAAATCAGAAACAAGCTGCAGGAACAGCATCAGCTTTATTAGGCTTATTACAGTTCATTTCAGGAGCTCTTGTTGCGCCGCTAGTAGGTATCGGTGGAAGTAATACAGCATTACCGATGGGGGTTGTTATTGCGCTTTGTGAAGTAGGAGCAGTGTTATGTTATCTATTTATGGCCAGAAGAAGTGAGAAGCAGTTTGAACTGCAGCAAAAACAAAATTTAGAGGCTTAACAAAAAAGAACTGATTCAAAGGGAATGTTTGAATCAGTTCTTTTTTTCATTTCTTTGAAATACCTCATACACATTATTCATGATCGTATCATATAAAACAGCAAGTTTATCCCACACCCAGCGATTACTATCGACTTCTTTTTCCCCACAGTCGATAATATCGGTATGGTCAGTAATTTTATACGCTTTTTTAACGATAATAGGAGCAATCTTCGGTATACGTGGGATTTCCTTTAAGGTATCTGCAAAGTTTCCAATGTAGACATGACCGATGATTTCGATTGTTAATGATTTATCCGATATATTTAGCACGGTATGAAATTGATTTGTATGTTGTTGTTTTAAATATTGAGCTAACTTAAATGGAGCATGCTTCTTCTTTAATACGCGGCGAAGGCTCTCTGTATTTTCGATATGAAGTGATTTTTCGCGAATAAGGACACGAATATCTTCTCCCATAAAAGGTATTGTGTTGTACATAGATGATTCTCCTTAAAACCTTACATATGTTTGCGTTATGCATATGTAAGTCTAGCATGGTTTGTTCTTTATGTGTGCTTACAGTTTTGTAAGGTGAGTAGTAAAGCAGTGCAAAAGTTATTTGTATAAAGTGACGATACTGTGACAAACATGTTGGTATACATGTTACGATGTCGTCTTAAGTGTAAAAAGTAGGATGTTCTCGGTATAATAACAAGTGGAGATAAAAGAAACTATAATGAGTAGTAGCTGTAGATAAAAGGAGAAGAAGAGATGAAGAAGGTTTTGGGTATTGCTGTAATGGGAAGTATGATCCTTCTAGCAGGATGTAATGGAAATAAGGATACGAAAGAACCGAAAGAAAAGGTAGAGCAATCTACAGAACAAACAGAAGAAATGAAAGAATACCTTGCAGTACATGAAAAATACGATTTGAAAATGAATAAAGAAATTAATAACGCACTGCAGTTATTTGAAGTGGCAAAAGAAAAGGGCGGTAAGGAAATAACGACTGCTACATATAAAGAAGATGTGCAAAAGGTAACAACGAGCATGTTAGAAGATATTGATCATATACGAAAAGAAATTCGTGTTCCGAAGTCGAAAGAGCAAGAACATGAGGTATATGTCGGTTTCTTGAATGAATCGGAACAAGCAATGAAAAAATTACAGAAGTTAGCTAAAGAAGAAGATTCATCGTTGATTCGTGATATAGAAATTAATTTTGCAACAGCATCGACATACTATAAACGTTTTCAAGCAGAAACGAAAAAATAACCTTGCCTATGCAAGGTTATTTTTTCTTCTTACTACCGCCTACTTCTTTATTTTATTTCTCTTTTATATTCTTTTTTCGTTCCATCAGAGAAGACAACTTCTAAATCGAATTTTTGATAGTCTTTATCAAGTTTGAACACGTTCACTACTTGATCGATTACTTCTTGGTCAGGAGTATCTTTATCAAATTTTAATTCTTGTAGAAGTGGGCTTAATTTTGTGATAGCCTCGTCTCCTGTTAATTTTACATCTGCTTTATGATCTTCAATTTTTGCTTCCATTTTCTTGTCAGCTGCTACATTTTTATAGTCTGCTTCGTAGTCTTTCTTTGTATCTTGGTAGTCTGCCTTTAAATCGAATTCATTGAAGTTTAGTTTTAAATCTGCAGGAGCCTCATTTTTTGCTTCTTCAGTCGTCTTTTTATTAGAAGTTGTGTCTTCTTTGGCAGGAGCTTTACATCCTGTTAATGCAGGTACTAGCATAAGAGCTAATAAAACTGATAGTAGAATTCTCATTATAAATTCCTCCTTATGTAAATTCGTTCTATACAAGTTTTTCCCAAAAACATGTAATTATGTATGTGTTGAAAATAAATTATTATCCTGCAGTCACAAGGGCTAATCCGCAATTTAAATCAAAAACGATTTGTATGTATATGGTAAATTGAAGTTGTGAGGGAGGGGCTAAAATGCATGAAGAATATAAAGAGATAATAAAAAAATCAATTGAATATATAGAGAATCACTTACATGAGGAGCTTACAACAGAAAGAGTGGCATCTCACAGTGCAGTATCGATGTACCATTTTCATCGCATCTTTCAAAGATATGTTGGGATGAGTGTAACAGATTATATTCGAAAGAGAAGGTTAACTCATGCTGCGCAAGTTTTAGTGTCAACGGAGAGAGAGCTGTTATTGATATTGCAGTGCAATACGGTTTTTCCTCACAAGAGGCATTTACGAGAGCTTTTAAAAGAATGTTTCAATTGCCACCAAAGAAATATCGAAAGTACTTTCAGTCATTTTATATAGAAAGAGAGGGTGTTTCAATGCAAAAAGGTATACCGAAAGGATGGATCTTAAGTGGAAGTCATCCTGCTGAATATGAGATGGGTTTAGATTATGAAGTTGTCCATCAAGGAAAAGTATCTGCATACATAAAAGCAAAAGAGAATGTTACGCACGGAGGATTTTCAACATTAATGCAAATGTTCCGAGCGGATAAATATGTAGGGAAGAGATTACGTTTTACAGCATTTATTAAGAGTGAAAATGTAAGAGATTGGGCAGGATTGTGGATGCGAGTAGATGGAAAAGATACAGAACCGCTCGCTATGGATAATATGCAAAATCGCCCCATTAAAAATACGAATAACTGGCAATCGTACTCGGTTGTATTAGATATAAAAGAAGAAGCACTTGGTATTGCATTTGGTGTTTTATTATCAGGAGAAGGTTGTGTGTGGCTAGATAGTATTCGATTTGATGAAGTAGATGAAAAAATCCCTTCAACAGATTTGGCAGAGAACTTTTATGAAACACTTTTAGAAGATCCGGTGAATCTACAGTTTGAAGAAGTAGAAAAATAAAAACAAGGAGAAAAGATATGCTCAAATATGTAAAACTAATAAGTATTAGTTTAGTAATATCGTCTTGTATTATGGGAATTAATTATTTAGTTAGCTATCTTTGGTCAGGGCATATACCTTCTTTGACATGGAGAACATATTTGATGTTTGTGTTTATATTTATGATGAGTTTTGGTTCAATGCAAAAAGAAGGAAAAGAGGATTATTGACAATAGTCTTTTTCGCCTTTCTTTCATTAACACAAATGGTTGTAACTGTGCCACATGAAATGCTTTCTAAAACATATCAAACAATCAGTGAATTATTTCCTGCAACATATGCAGCGAATGGCTATTATACAATAATATTTGGAGGAGTTAGTTTAGAGAGAAATATTATTTCGTTATTAGTTATTGTATTGGTTACACAATCAGTAGCAGTGATGACTTTAGCTATAAAAGGAATGGTAAAGGGAAGAAGAAGCTCTGTAGTTAAAGAAGTATAAAATAAAAAGGTATCCTGGGTGGGATACCTTTTTATTAGCACTTATTATTTTGTAACTTCTGTCCACTTGTAGTTAAACTCACCACCGAAGTCAGTTGTTACAAGTCCTTTAATGAAAGAGCGTTGTAAGTAAGAACGGCCTTGTTGGTATAAAGGAGCGACAGCGCCGTCTTGTAATAGAATTTTTTCAGCTTGCTTCATTGCTTCAAAGCGTGCTTTTTCATCGCCAGCTAAATCTGTTTTCACTTTATGAATTAGCTCATCGTACTCTTTGTTAGAGTATTTATCGAAGTTATAAGCACTATCTGTTGTAAATAAATCTAAGAATGTAATTGGATCAGCGAAGTCAGGGCCCCAGCCGTCAATACCAATTTCATAGTCACCACTTAATAGTAGTTTTAGCTGTTGTTTACGTGGTTGTGGTTTTAAATTCACTGTTAATCCATCTAGGTTCTTTTCTAATTCACCTTTTAAATATTCACCAGTCTTTTTAGCTAAAGCATTGTCACTTGTTAATAGTTCGATTGTTACTTTGTCAGTACCAAGTTCTTGTTTTGCTTTTTTCCAGTTTTCTTTCGCTGTTTTCACATCATCCTTGACTAGATTTCCATTTTCTTTACGGAAGTCATTGCCTTCTGGGCTCTTTGCAAATTTCGCAGGAACCATTCCTTCAGCTGGAACAGCGCCGTTATTTAAGATTGTTTCTACGTAAGCTTTTTTATTCATTGCGCCGTTAATAGCAAGGCGTGCATGTTGATTTTTTAATGTTTCATTTTTCTGATTTAATCGTAAGAATTGAATGCCGACTTCAGCGCGTTCTTTGAAGTTTGGATCGCTCTTATATTTATCAACAAACTCTGCAGTTAAAGCAACACGATCAATTTGTCCTGAATCATATAAGTTCACTTCTGTAGACTTATCTTTAACGACATTGAAGTTGATTTTTTCTAATTTTACAGTTTTAGCATCCCAATAGTTAGGATTTTTCTTCAATTGGAAGCTTTGTTCATGTTTCCAGTTATCTAATGTGAAAGCACCGTTATAAATTAAATGATTTGTTTCTAAACCATATTTATCGCCTTGAGACTTTAAGTACTCTTCATTAATTGGTAAGAATGTTGAGAATGTAGTTAAGCTTAAGAAGTAGGGAACAGGACGGTCTAGTTGTACTTCTAACGTTTTATCATCAACAGCTTTGACCCCTAGTTGATCAATTGGCAATTGTTTTTGGTTTATTTGTTTCGCATTCTTTATATCGAAGAATAAGAATGCGTATTCAGCTGCTGTATCAGGATTTACGGCACGTTGCCAAGCGAAGGCAAAGTCCTTTGCTGTAACAGGAGTACCGTTTGACCATTTTGAATCACGGAGATGGAATGTATATTTTGTTTTATCGGGACTAATGTCAACCGACTCAGCGACACCAGGAACCGGTTTATTATCTTCTCCCATTGCATATAGCCCTTCAAAAACATTACGCATTACGTTCATGGATTCCCCATCCGTTGCTTTTGCAACATCCATTGTTGGAATTTCTGAAGCGAATGATAAGTTAATTGCCTGTTTATCAGGTGCTTTATCGTTTGCTTTCGCTCCGCTTGCATTATCTTTATTTCCCCCGCAAGCAGTTAGTAATAGACTTGCCCCTAAAACAGATGCAACAACAGGTACAACTTTTTTCTTCATTGTTCGTTCCTCCCTAAATGTGTTGTTCGTAACGTCATAATGTCCGTGTCTTGAAGTAGCTATAGAAGGAGATAAAACCTATTATAAATATTTGTTTATAGGTAATCAGGTGTTCTATATGTATATACATGTTGAACTATAATCTATCGTTATATGTTTCAACGTAGTAGACATTATATTTTGATGGTGAAATATTTTGTTTCTTTGATTATTTAGAATATTAACACTGAAAAGAACTATATGTCAATAATAAAAATAGATTGTTAATTTCTCAGAATAATATATTAAAAAAGCAGATTCTCATGTGTGAGAGAACCTATTTTTAATATGTTTTGCTAAAAAAACAATTGGTGTGGGCTAATAATAAGTGGGGATGAAGAAACCCCCACTTATTAAAGTTTCACTTTATTTTTCAATTTTTGCCCACTTGAAGTTTAATTGACCTGCAAAGTCTACTTGCACAATTCCTTTCACATAAGAACGTTCTAAATAAGATTCGCCTTTTTGGTAAAGAGGAGCGATAACAGAGTCTTTAAATAATATTTTCTCGGATGCTAGTAATGCTTCCCAGCGAGCTTTTTCATCACCAGCTAAAGTTGTTTTCACTTTTGCTATTGTTTCATCGAATTCCTTATTAGAGTAATGATCTAAGTTATAAGGGTTATTCGTTGTAAATAGCTCAAGGAATGTAATTGGATCCGCAAAGTCAGGGCTCCAGCCATCAATTCCGATTTCGTAGTCACCTTTTAATAAAAGCGAAACTTGTTGCTTACGCGGCTGAGGTTTTATATTTACTGTTAATCCATCTAGATTCTTTTCTAGTTGTCCTTTTAAGAATTCACCAGTTTTCTTATCAAGGTCAGCATCACTCGTTAATAATTCTAATGTTATCTTTTCAGAACCAAGCTCTTGTTTAGCTTTTTTCCATAACTCTTGTGCAGATTTTGTATCAACTTTTGTTAAATCGCCGTTTGCAGTACGGAAGTCTTTTCCTTCAGGTCCTTTTGCAAAGTTTTTTGGAACGAGACCAAATGTTGGTGTAGAGCCATCATTTAATAACGTATTTACAAAGGATTTTCTATCAATTGTTTGATCAATTGCTTGGCGTGCAGAAACGTTTTGAAGTACTTTGTTTTGTTGATTCATACGTAAAAATTGTACGCCTACGTTTGGACGTTCTTTAAAGTTAGCATCCTTTTTATATTTATCGACGAAGTCAGATGTTAGTTTTATACGATCTAATTGTTTTGACTCGAATAAATTTACTTCTGTTGATTTTTCTTTTACGACATTAAAATTGATTTCTTCTAGTTTGACAGTATCTTTATCCCAATAGGTAGGGTTCTTCTTAAATTTAAAGCTTTGTTCGTGCTTCCAATCGCTTAGTGTAAAAGCTCCATTGTACAAGAGTGTATTATCTTCTAAAGCGTACTTATCACCTTGTACTTTAAAGAATTCCTCATTAATTGGTAGAAATGTTGGGAACGCTGTTAAGCTAATAAAATAAGGAACAGGACGCTCTAATTCTACCTCAAACGTATGGTCATCAACTGCTTTTACACCAAGTTGGTCGGCTGGAAGTTCTTTGTTGTTAATTTTTGTTGCGTTTTTAATATCAAAGAATAAAAATGCATATTCAGAGGCTGTTGCTGGATCTACGGCACGTTGCCAAGCGAACACAAAATCTTTAGCTGTAACAGGAGTGCCGTTTGACCATTTTGAATCTCGCAAATGGAATGTGTATTTCGTTTTATCGCCACTTACTTCATGAGATTTTGCAACACCAGGAACAGGTTTGTTACCTTCACCAAGATTATACAAACCTTCAAATACGTTTCTCATTACTTGACCAGAATCAGTATCTGTAGCACGAGCCGTATCCATTGTTCGTATTTCAGTAGGTGAAGATAAGTTTAAAACCTGTTTACTAGGTGCCTCGTCTTTTGCATTTGCTCCGCTTGCTTCGTTTTTATAACTACCGCAACCAGTTAATAAAATACTTACTCCTACAACTGATGCAATACCGGGTACAAACTTCTTTTTCATTTGATTTTCCTCCTAAATAATTAAGTTTGGATGATGATGAGGGAAATGAAAAATAAAAAATCCCTCTTTTCATATTGAGAAAGAGGGATTTTTACGTACAAGTTATGCACCCGTATATAAACGAAGTCCCTCATTCTATCTTTCAAGCATAAAGCTTGCAGGAAGTGGCACAGTATTCAAAATGAACCTGCTGCCGAGGTTTCAAAGGGCCAGTCCCTCCACCTCTCTTGATACAATGAGTAAACGAATAAATTTTATTAATTTTTGTGTTTCTTTGATAATTCAAAATCTTACACCTTGAATAATGAAGTGTCAACTAAATGAAATATAGTTTAAATTTTCAGTTTTCTTAAATGAAAAAACCACTGCATATGGCAGTGGTTTTTCTACTAGAAGTTAAAGTTATCTGGATCTGGACCAACGCGACGATCTTCATTTAAAGCTTGAATTGCTTTCATATCATCAGCACTTAATTCAAAGTCGAAGATGTTTGCATTTTCAATAATGCGATGTTCTTTAATTGATTTAGGAATTGTTACAACTTCGTTTTGTAAATCCCAACGTAAAATAATTTGCGCAGTTGATTTATTATATTTTGTCGCAATTTCTTGTAACGTTGGATTATCTAGTAGTTGTCCTTGCATTAATGGTGACCAAGCTTCAAGCTGGATATTATGTTCTTTACAGAATGCATGTAACTCTTCTTGTGCTAAACGTGGGTGGTATTCCACTTGGTTGACCATTGGCTTAATTTCAGCAATTTCAAATACGTCTTGTAAGTGGTGAATGTGGAAATTACTCACACCGATAGCGCGAACACGGCCATCTTTATAAAGTGTTTCTAATGCTTTCCATGATTCAGTATATTTCCCTTTTACAGGCCAATGTACTAAATATAAATCTAAATATTCTAGACCTAATTTCTCTAATGTAGTTTCAAATGCTTGAAGTGTTGTTTCATATCCTTGATCGCTATTCCATACTTTTGAGGTAATAAATAATTCTTCACGTGAAACACCGGATTCACGAATCGCTTGCCCAACGCCTTCTTCATTTTGATAGATTGCTGCAGTATCGATGCTGCGGTAGCCATTTTTAATTGCTGCTTTTACAGAATTAATTACTTCTGAACCATCTTCTACTTTAAAAACACCTAAACCAAACCAAGGCATTTTTACACCGTTATGTAATGTTGTATAGTCTTTTAAACTTGTTAAAATCATATTATTTCCCCCTAGCTTTTTTGTTTGTTGCTTCTACTGCTTTTTGAATTGCCTCTGAAAAATTATATTCGTATAAAGTTTTGAGACCCTCAGCTGTGGAACCACCTGGCGTTGTTACTTGTTCGCGAAGGTTAGCTGGATTTTGCGTTTGTTCAAGCATAGAAGCAGAGCCAGAAATCATTTGAATGACAAGATGTTTTGCGGTTTCTTCATCAACTCCATAACTTTTTGTTGCTTCAATTAAGCTTTCAGCAAAGTAATAAAGGAAGGCTGGTGCACTTCCAGTAACTGCAGTAAGCTGATGAACTTCTTCCTCAGTACAAAGTTGCGAAGTACCAATACCTTTTAAAAGTAGTTGCAGGGTTTCTTGATGTATCTCGTTTACTGATTGTCCCATTGTATATAAGGAGATAGACTTTCCAATTTCAGCAGCTGTATTAGGCATAATCCAAGCAACAGGCGTGCCTTTTGGGAGTCTAGCTTCTAAATAAGATGGTCCAATGCCAGCTGCTACTGTTACGACTAGTTGATTTGATATTAACGGAGATAGCTCAGCTAATAACTCTTCATGAGCCGAAGGTGGCATTGCTAAAACAACCGTATCAACAGATGTAACATGCTGTTTCCAATCTGTTGTAGTATACACATTATATCGATGTTGTAACTGTTTTAGCTTTTCTATGTTGCTTCGGTTAGAGACGATAATTTCTTCGATGTACTCTTTGCTTGTTTTAAGTAATCCGGAAAATATAGCTTCTGCCATACGACCGGCACCAATAAATAAAATTCGATGTTTAGTTAGCATATCCTTTATTCCTTTCTAGTAGAGATATGTTATAAAAACGATATCATCTTTAAGAGAATTTTGTAAAAAGAAAAGACTTACCGTAGATGGAATGGATAATGAGAAGGAGGAAATTCATGGTAAAGGAAAGGGCTATTCCTTATACTGGTGATAGGGAATTTATTACACATCTGGGGAGAGATAAATATGGTTAGAAGTTCACTTTTTTTACTTGTTTCTAGTATTATTTGTGTATTAGTTGGATTGTATATTCAATCGAGTTATATTGAAATTTTCGCATCAATTATGGGGATCATTAATGTTTGGTTATTAGCGAGAGAAAAAGTATCCAACTTTTTATTTGGCATGATTACTGTTGCGGTATTTCTATACATTTTTATTACACAAGGTTTATATGCAATGGCAGTATTAGCCGCTTTTCAATTTATATTTAATGTATATGGTTGGTATTATTGGATTGCACGAAGTGGGGAGGGAGAGGTAAAAGCAACAGTTCGTTTAGATTTGAAAGGATGGACTTTTTATATAAGTTTTATTTTAGTTGCTTGGATTGGTTGGGGTTATTATCAAGTCCGTTATTTAGAGTCAACAAGTCCATATTTAGACGCTTTAAATGCCGTATTGGGACTAGTGGCTCAATTTATGTTAAGTCGAAAAATATTAGAAAACTGGCATTTATGGATTTTATATAACGTAGTTAGCATTGTAATTTATATTTCTACTGGTTTATACGTCATGCTAATATTAGCTATTATTAATCTCTTTATATGTGTAGCTGGTTTGCTAGAGTGGAAGAGCAATTATAAGGGGCAAGAACATACAAATAATTATATCTAGAAAATAATTAGAATTAAAAAACCCCTGAAGTACATATGCTTCAGGGGTTTACTAATAGAATATAAGATTATGCTTTTGTCATACCAAGTAATACAGCGCCGCCAATAATTAAAACACTACCGAGTGCAATAAAGATCAATTGACGTTTTGTTTTCTTTTCACCTAAGAATACAATCGCACCGAATGTTGAGATAACGATTCCAGTTTGAGATAATGGGAAGCTTGTTGCTACTCCAACACGTGGTAATGAAAGAAGTAAGAATAAGTTTCCAGTTCCCCATAGTAAACCAGACAAAGCATTACGGATTGCATATTTGTTAAATGGTTTATGTTTAGACGTCAGTACAACCGCACCAACAAACATACCAACTGCTTGTGGTAAAATAGCAGACCAACCATCGATATTATACCAACGAATAATAATTACATATACAAGATAGCCGAAAGTAGAAACAATTAAAGTAAGAAGTCCTTTTTTCAATTGTCCAGGTGGCTGAGCATTTTCTTTATCATCTAATGATGTGAATACAACACCAACTACGATTAATAGGATTGCAATCGTTCCCAGAATGATCGTTGTAGTAGTAGTCCACTCACGGAAAGCGATAACCCCAAAGATAGAAGTTGCAACAAGTTGCATACCAGTAGAAATCGTTACAGTAGTTGAAACACCTAGTTTTTCAACTGTTTTTAATTGGTTTACTTGTCCTAAAGCCCAGAATAAACCTGAAATAAAACCAACAATTAAGATTGTCATTGTTAAAGCTGGTTGAGTAAATACATACATAATTGTTGCGAAGAATAGAGCACCGATTGTCATACCTACCGTTTGGCTATATGCACCACCGCCCATTTTTACGCTTACTAATAAGATGTTTCCCCATGCAATTGCAGGAAGAAGCGCTAATAAAATGTCCATTACAAGACTCCCTTCGGTTTGCTATACCAATATAGTTACATATCGTTCTAACGATCGGTAATGCCCCACTAATAGAGTAGAAGATTACCGATCGCTAAAACAGGATGAAGAATTCACGATATAAATGCGTTTTCATTTCTTCATTTTTTGAAACACCTCCATATAATAACAGGAAATTGCCTATTTTAGAAAGTGAATTCAAATAAAATGTATATTTTAATAAGAGGTAAAATTCAGTTATTTCCCGATGGTATATTTTATTTCCTAAGAAATAAAGAAGCAGCTTCGAAAAAAGCTGCTTTAAGAGTTAGTAATTCTTTTATTAATAAGTTGAATACATAGTAGAAATACGAGTGACATACCGATAGTAATAACTACAAGTGTCCATGCGAGTTGCATATTACTTGCATCAATAGCCATGTAAATTGCAGTTGGGATTGTCTGTGTTTTACCAGGAATGTTCCCGGCAAACATAAGTGTAGCGCCAAATTCACCGAGCGCGCGGACAAAGCTCAAAATCATCCCGCTTAGTAAGGCAGGAAATGCGAGCGGAAGTGTAACGTGCAGAAAAACTTGATATTCACTTGCGCCAAGGTCACGAGCACTTTCTTCAATTTGTACATTTGCGATAGAAAATCCCGTTTTCGCTGATTGGTACATAAGCGGAAATGCAACAACTGTAGAAGCAATGATCGCAGCAGTAGATGTGAACATAATAGACTGCTGAAATAATGATTCAACCCACTTTCCGATCGGGCTGTTGTTTCCAAAGATGATAATGAGAAAGAAGCCGATAACAGTTGGTGGAAGTACCATTGGTAATAAAAATATGGTTTCTAATAGTACTTTATATCGCCATGAGGAGCGAGCTAGTGCTCGCCCGACAATTGTCCCTAAAATTGTAACGAGAATAGTGGCGCATGCAGCTACTCTTAAAGATAGAAAGACAGGCGATAAAATAGCATCAATGCTCATAGTAATTACGACAGGACTGTAAATCCATATTTTTTAAAGATAGATTGTGCATCTTTTGACTGCAAATACTCATAAAATGAAGTCGCCTCTTTCTTATGTTTAGATTCCTTTATAACACCTAAAGGATAGTGGATTGGCTCATGAGAAGTAGCTGCTGCTGTCTCACCAATCTTTACTTTATCCGAAATGAGAGCATCTGTTTTGTATACGATACCAGCATCGACATTCCCTGTTTCTACATATGTTAACACTTGGCGAACATCTTTTGTAAATATGACTTTATTTTGAACATCATTCCAAAGGTTTTCGTGTGTTAGAGAAGCCTTTGCATATTTGCCAGCAGGTACAGATTCAGGTGTACCAAGTGCAATTTTTTTGATTTTCTCATCTTTTAAATCTTGAAATTTTGTAAGAGAACTATCTTTAGGGATGACTAGAACTAGTTCATTTCCAAGAAGATTTTTCCCTTCTTTTTCATTAATGAATCCTTTTTTTACAAGGGTTTGGAATTTATCTTCTGCTGCTGAGAAGAATAAATCAGCAGGTGCACCTCGTTCAATTTGTTGTTGAAGTGCTCCAGAAGCACCGAAGTTAAAAGAAAGTTTGATATTTGGCTCTTTTTCTTTATATTGTTTTTCGATTTCTTTTAATGCATCTTGTAAGCTTGCAGCAGCTGAGATAGTCAGTTCAACTGTTTTATCCTCTTTAGCAGCTGACTTTGTATGCTTTTCCCCACTTGTACAAGCAGCGCTAAATATAAGAAGGAAAGAAAGTATAAGTGCCCCGATGGAACGTAATATAAATTTATTCATAAAAAAATCCCCTTTCATTTTGACACATCTAATTATAACTAAATATAACTAAATATAACTAGTTATAATTGAATATAATTTGAACATAAGTCTATTTTTAAAAAATAGGAGAAATATTCTTTTCTTTGTTACAATGAAAGGAGAAAGTGAGGAATCGTCTATGGATCATCATTCCTACACAACGGAAGAAGTAGCAAAGCGATTAAAAGTATCAAAATTAACTGTATACGACTTAATTAAAAAAGGAGAACTTCCTTCTTATAGAGTTGGTAGACAGATGCGCATTGATGCAGCAGATTTAGATCAATATATAAAGCAAATGAAAACAGGGAAAGTACAAGTTAATCCTGTAAAAAACGATGGTAGTAGTATCTTGAACACGTGTATTATTAGTGGTCAAGAACTAACGTTAGATATGTTAGCTAAACGTATAGAAAATCGTTTGCCAAGTTCTAATGTTTTAAGAGCGTATCAAGGTAGCTTAACGAGTTTAGTGAAAATGTATCAAGGAGAAGGAAGTATCGTTAGTTTGCATTTGTTTGATGGTGAAACGGGTACATATAATATTCCTTACGTAAAACGTATTTTAGTAGGACAGCCATGTCTTATGATTAATTTATTGTCCAGAAATGTAGGGTTTTATGTTCAAAAAGGAAATCCGAAGAAAATAAAGACATGGGCTGACATATCCGGGTCCACTATAAAGTTTGTGAATCGAGAAAAGGGTTCTGGTATTAGAGTGTTAGTGGATGAACAATTACGAATCCGAAAATTAAATAAAGCTGATATTAGTGGATATGAATGGGAAGAATCGAATCATCTTGGTGTTGCCACGCAAGTTGCAAATGGAAAAGCTGATGTAGGAGTAGGTTCAGAAAAGTTTTCGCAAATTGTAAATGTGGACTTTATTCCAATCATGAAAGAACAGTATGATTTAGTAATTTTGAAGAATAAAGAAAATGAAGAGCTGATTGAAGTTGTGAAAGACATTCTGCAATCGGAAGAATTTCATAATGAATTAAATGCGATTGGCGGATATGATATTACGAAAACAGGTCAAATTGTATATGAAATAAAGTGAAACTTTAATCAGTGTGGGGGTTCTTCATCCCCCACTGATTATTAGCCTTCACCAATCGGACTTTTATAGGCAGCCCGACCCTCACCTAACTTCTTTGCTTTCGCTGAATTTTGAGGTGGGGGTCTTACTGCCCATTAAAGCGGGACAAACTAAAAAGCTGCTTGTCTATAAGACGAGCAGCTTTTTCTATATATAAAGGGGTTTGGGGAAACAAAGTGTTAAATAAGACCTTGAGCAAGTGTATAAATGAAAGCCGTAAGAAGAGTAGCTCCACTTGCAAGTCCGATAAAGTCTGATTTGTTGAAAGTAATGTTGTTCATTATAATCTCTCCTTATTTGTTTAATGTAGTTGCAACAGCTTTTGCATCGACAAGTGCGGATAGCACCATGCCCATTGTATTTAAAAATTTATTTGATTTCATATTGTTCATCATGCGTATCCGCTCCTTTTCGAATAGTTGTTGCCCTGCTTATGTCTTAATTATAGGGAATATGGATACTTCCAACTATCGAATTAGCTTACGAAAGACTTACACTTTTGTAAGAAAAAAAGACATTCATGTAAGAATGTCTTTCACAGCATATTGATATGATGATGGTCTTCAATTGTTTTTAAAAAACTACGCATTGAATTCGTCATATAGCTATCTTTACGGCGTATGAAAACCGTTGAAATACTGCCGTATTTTTCAGGGATTGCATGACAATGTACCTTACCTGCTTTAGAAAGATGATGGACAGCAGACTGTGGTACGAGTGTAATTCCGAGACCGAGTGCAACACTGTTTAATATTGTCTCTAATATATTGAATTCCATAATTCTTTTTGGTAGCAAACCTTCGTCTTTAAGCCAACGTTCTAGTTTGGAGCGGTATCCACATCCTTGGTTAAAAACGAGTAGAGGCGTTGTTGTAAATTCTTCTATATGAAAGGCTTTATTTTGTGTTATAAGCATTAATTTCTCTGTACTAACATCGTATTGTTCGATTAGTGGATGTTTAATAGGACCTGATATAAAGGCGCCATCTAATTGATGATCAAGTACTTCTCTAATTAATTCTTCTGTTAGACCCGCTTGTAATGATAAATCGACATTCGGATAGCTTTTATAGTAAGAAGATAAAATGGTAGGCAGTGTACTTACTGTTTCGACTGTACCGATTTTTAATATACCAGAAGGTGTTTCGCTATCTAAAAATACTTGTTTTAGTTCGTCGACATCTTGCAAAATTTTACTAACATAAACGAGCATTTTTCTTCCTTCAGCTGTTAAAGTCATTCCTCGTTTATGGCGGTAAAAGAGTGGGGTTTTTAATTCGTTTTCTAGTTGTTTAATACGTGCAGTTACATTTGATTGTACATAATTTAATTCCTTTGCTGCGCTACTTACACTACCCTGATCGGCAACGCTTTTAAAGATTTGTAAGTCTCTTAATTCCATTTTGTAATCCCCCTTGATGTTAACTATCATTATAAATGATAGTTAACATCATTTTGAATCATTTTACGTGATATATTTTTTCTTTTACAATTCTCTTTGTGCAAATAGAAAGAAACGGGGGATTGCGGTGAGAAGAGGTCAAATGATAATAGGGGCTTTGGCGTGTTTAATTGCGAGTATGTCATGGGGAGCGATGTTTCCAGTTGCTGATCATGCGCTAGAATACATAGATCCATTTTATTTTTCGCTTATTCGCTATGGAGCAGTGGCGATAATGCTGATTGTATTGTTGTTAGTGAAAGAAGGAAAACAGGCATTTTGTTTAGAGGGAAGAGGAAAGTTACTCGTCTTTTTTGGAACGATGGCATTTACAGTATATAATGTCCTCATATTTTTAGGGCAAATGTTAATGGGTAAGTCGGGTGTAATGGTAGCTTCCATTATGGAAGCACTTATGCCGATGATTTCTATTTGTATTTTATGGGGATATAAGCATATAAAACCGAAGAAGTATATGATAACGAGTATGGTTATTGCTTTTGTAGGAGCTGTGTTTGTTATTACAAAAGGTGACATGAGTTTCTTTGTAACATTGAAAGATAATATGTTCCCATTAGCATTTATATTTATTGGTGTTGTAGGGTGGGTTATTTATACGATGGGTGGTCAAACTTGTAGTGATTGGTCAACGTTACGTTATTCTACGTTGACGTGTGTATTCGGTACGACTGTTACAGCGATTATAACGGTAATTATTACGTCGCTTGGATATATTTCAGTTCCAAGTATGGGAACGATTTCTATTGTGAAATATGATTTGTTATTCATGATGACATTGCCAGGTATTGTAGCGCTACTTGCTTGGAACTATGGTGTGAAAATTTTATCATCCATTAATGGGATTTTATTTATTAATTTTGTACCAATTACGACTTTAGCTATTATGATGATGCAAGGGTATCAAATCACAATGTTTGATATTATAGGGACTGTACTTGTTATTGCAGCGCTTATTCGCAATAACGTTTGCCAGAGAAAAGAAGAAAATATAAATAAGAGAGTTTTACAAGAAGAACAATTACGTCAAGCTGTTTAATAGGCAAATGGAGGATTTCACATGTTAGAAAGTTTATTGTTTTTCTTCGCCGTCGGAGTTGCCTGTGAGCTTGCAGCAATTAATCGAAATGGTCGTAAAAAGATAAAACAACAAGCTGAGCTGATACAGCTTTTAAAAGAATTGAAAGAAAGAAAAAATTAAAAAGACGATCGGGCATAGACGGTCGTCTTTTTCTATATAAAGGGGAAAGGGGACACAAAGTTATACAAGCGTAGCAGCGTAAATGAAAGCAGTAAGAAGAAGAGAGCCGCTAGCTAATCCTAAAAAATCTAATTTGTTAAAAGTAATGTTATTCATAATACATTCTCCTTACTTGTTTAATGCAGAAGCAACAGCTTTTGCATCGAAAAGAGCCGATAATACCATGCCCATTGTATTTAAGAAATTGTTCGTTTTCATTTTGTTCATCATATTGATCCACTCCTTTTCGAATAATTGTTGCCCTGTTTCTGACTTAATTGTATGAAATATAGTAAGAAGTAACTATCGAATTAGCTTACAAGAAAATTACACTTTTGTAAGAATTGAAATTTAACAATTCATCCTTAATTTTATTACCAACTCCTAAAACTTAGTGTTATAATTATTATAAGAATATGATTATACTTCGGATGTTTAGAAAGGAACGAAATAAATGTATAAACCAATTACATTTTTGTTGAAATATATATTTAAAACAGCTGGGAAAGTAGAAGTACAAGGAAGAGAAAAGCTACCAGAAGGTGGACCCTATGTTGTTGCATGTACACATACAAGTTTTATGGATGTATTAATGTTAGCTACAGGGATGTATCCAACTCAAATTCATTACATGGCCAAAAAAGAATTATTTGAAGGGAAATTCAAAAATTGGTTCTTTAAAAATGTAAATGCATTCCCTGTAGATCGTGCGAATCCAGGACCAAGTACACTTAAAATTCCATCACGTTTATTAAAAGAAGGAAAGGTAGTAGGGATTTTTCCGAGTGGAACAAGATCAGCGGAAGATGTTTCATTAAAAGCGGGTGCTGTGACAATTGCGATGCGTTCCAATGTTCCGTTAGTACCAGCAGCTTATGTTGGTCCATCAAGTGTAAAAGAATTAATAAAGGGGAAAAAGGCACAATTGATTTTTGGAGATCCAATTCAAATTGAGGCTGGAGAACAAATAGATCGAAAAACCGCTATGAAAATGATGACGGATCAATTAAATGAGAAGTTTGAGGAGTTAAAAGAAGCTTTGCAATCAAATCAAAAATAAGAAAAGACGACCGGGCATAGACGGTCGTCTTTTCTATTACTATTTATAATAAAGGGGAAAGGGGACACAAAGTTATACAAGCGTAGCGGCGTAAATAAAAGCAGTAAGAAGAATCGAGCCACTAGCTAGTCCTAAAAAATCTAATTTGTTAAAAGTGATGTTATTCATAATACATTCTCCTTACTTGTTTAATGTAGAAGCAACAGCTTTTGCGTCGATAAGAGCGGAAAATACCATGCCCATTGTATGTAAGAAATTGTTCGTTTTTATTTTGTTCATCATATTAATCCGCTCCTTTTCGAATAGTTGTTACCTTGTTTCTGACTTAATTGTATGAAATGTTGCGGAAAGTCACTATCGAATTAGCTTACAGAAAAATTACACTTTTGTAAGAGAAACGAATGAAGGTGTAATGATAAGAAGATTTGACATATGTTCATGAGATTCATTAAGTTAAAGGTAGAGGTGAGTGTATGGCTAATATTAAAGATATTGCAAAGATGGCGGGAGTTTCAGTTACGACTGTTTCGAGAGTGTTGAATGATCACCCATATGTAAGTGAAGAAAAAAGAAAAGCGGTTATAGAGATAGTTGAGAAATTGAATTACTCGCAAAACGCAAATGCTGTTCATTTATCAAAAGGAAAAACGAATATTGTTGGTGTGATTTTACCGTATATTAATCATCCGTGTTTTGATGCGATGGTGAGCGGAATGATGGAGACTGCGTTAGCGCATAATTACAGGGTGCTACTTTGCCAAACGAATTATAATAAAAAAGAAGAAATGAAAAGTTTACATATGTTAAAAACAAAACAATTGGATGGTCTTATTATTTGTTCACGTGCAAATGATTGGGAAACGATAGAACCGTATGCTTCTTACGGCGCAATAATTGCTTGTGAAGACAATGATATTTCAAACATCTCAAGTGTATATACGAATCATTCAGCGGCCTTTCAATTAGGAATGGATTATTTGATTGAGAAAGGTTATAAAAAAATTGGTTATTGTACGGGAAGAAAATTAGGGCCGAGTAGTCAAAAGCGTTTTGATGTTTATAAACAGCAATTGCAATCTATAGACGAAGAGGTTAATGAAGAATGGATTTTTACAGAATGTTTTACACTAGAAGATGGTGTAAAAGTGGCTCATAAGTTAAAAGAGATGCAGGATCTTCCTGAAGCATTAATAGTAGCAGGTGATGAAGTTGCGATTGGGGTTATGACAGAGGTTGAAAAATTAGGGATTCAAGTTCCTGAGGATTTAGCGATTATTGGCTTTGATAATCAACCTATCTCGCAAGTGTTACAATTGACAACTATTGATCAAAATTTAAAGGAGATAGGGAAAACTGCTTTTGAAATGTTGCATAGAAAAGTGAATGACGAGAGTTCTGAACAAGAAAAGCTGGAAATTCCATACGAACTTGTGGAACGCTCTACAGTTTAATCGTAATCCGTTATGTGTATAATCGCATAACGGATTATTTTTTTGAAATATCTTTGACAGGAAACGCGTTTCATACTTTATAAAGGAGTTAAACCGGTCTGTAATAATCCATGGATTCTTTTCAAGTGTTAATGCAGTGAATAGAATTTGGAGGAATATGCATGAATGAACTTTTATCGAGTATGAAAAAGTATGTAGATGATGATGAAAAGATTCTGGCTTTTGTGGTAGGGATATTTGAGAAGGATAATTTTATATTATCGTATCAACATGGGGTTTTTGTTGCCACTACTAGACGTCTCCTTTTTTACGGGAAATTTCCGTACTATTCTTCAACATTTAAAGAGTATTCATATTTGTATATAGATAGCATAGATTTTCATCCGTATTTTGAATTTACTTGTAGTCATGAAACCATTCGCGCTAAGTATATTCGGAAAGGGAATGTGGAGCGATTTGTCCGTGCAGTTAGAGCAAATATGAATAATTAATCAACCCTCTGTTTAAACATAATATTTCAATTTTTAAGAGGGAAAATGCGGAATAAAAACCACTTCTAAACCTCTAGGAGATAGTGATACAATGTCAAATGGGGGGAGGGTATGAACTATGGTTAATCAACGTATAAAGGAAATAACACTAATTACAATTGGTTCATTATTATTCGCAATTGGTATTAATTACTTTGCAATTCCAAACCGTTTATCGGAAGGTGGAATTATTGGTTTAACGGTTGTTACGTACTACTTATTTGATTGGTCACCAGGAATTGTGAACTTTGCTATAAATGCAATTTTACTAGCTGTTGGTTATAAATTTTTTGATAAGAAAACAATGATTTATACAATTTTAGGGATTGTAGAAACATCTTTGTTTTTATACGTTACAGAACATATTGAGTATCATGTAAATAGTGATACATTATTAGCAGCTTTATTTGCTGGTTTATTTGTGGGAATTGGATTAGGTTGTATGTTCAAAGCCGGAGGTACATCGGGAGGATCAGCAATCTTAGCTCAGTTAGCAAATCAATATTTAGGTTGGAGTGTAGGTAAAGGCGTACTAATTATTGATATTGTTGTAATTGCTGGTTCTGTATTTATAATAGGGCAAGAAAAGGCGATGTATACACTTGTGGCTGTGTTCATTGGAGCGAAGGTGATTGATTTCATTGTAGAAGGAATGGACACAAAAACGGCTGTTACGATTATTTCGAATCAACCAGATTTAATTCGTGAAGCTATTACGAAAAATATGACACGCGGTGTTACTGTATTAGAAGGGCGCGGCGGATATACTGGTAAAAATAAAGAAGTTTTATATGTTGTTATTAATAAACAAGAGCTTGTTAAGTTAAAACAAGTTATTAGCCGGGTAGATGAAGATGCTTTCGTTGTTATACATGATGTACGTGATGTACTTGGCGGTGGCTTTAAAGCAAGCTAAAAGGTGAACGAGCAAATTCGTTCACCTTTTTTAATTCTTACAAAAATGTAAGTGTAATGTAATGAGATTCAATAGTAGATTTTATTCCCCCTTTTTAAAATGGATGTATATATATCCTGCAGAGGAGGAATGTTTATTATGAAGAAAAAAATGATCACTACTATAATAGCGATGATAGTGATAGTAGTAATGTTACTGCCTACGAAACTTGGACCAGTTATCGATAAATATAATCCATTTTATAAGACGAAAGAATACTATACGTTTGTGAATACAATTGGTCAGCATATTGGTGATGAGTGGTATGAATATGAATTTATTGCATTCGATGAACGTGGTAGAGAGCAGAAAATAAAGAAAACGGTTAAGCATATGTTAAAGAGAGATGAAGCATTAAAGGTTTTTGCAAAAGGACGTTACGGTGAATCGATTGAAGAGATTGAGGTTGCAAATATTCCTATAAATGCGAAGAGCAAACTTTTAACGATGAGATAGTGAAATATACCCCCGGCTATTTTTTGTCGAAAATAAAAATACTGGGTAAGGGTATTTTTGGGATTAACAAAAAAGCCTTAGTCCATATAGACTAAGGCTTTTTTATTATATAAAGGGGAAGGGGGTACATTGTAGTAGCATGGGTGAAAGGTATAAGAAGAGTAGCTACTAGCAATGTAATTTGGTTATGTGAGTGTTCTTCTTATTTGGCTTACTTTCTAACTTTATTGTACGAAATATAAGTAAGGGGAACTATCGAATTACATTACACATAACTTACAAACATGTAAGCCTTCTGTAATGTAATTCGATAGTTAAAAGATAGTAATTTTCATATAGTGTAACTAGAAAGTCTCAATGTATTACTTTCTGTTTGTAATGAAGAATGAAAAACCAACTAATTTTTAATAATCCTCATCTGAATAAAGATGGGGATCCTTTTTTAAACCTTACAACATTGTAAGGTTTACGTAAGTTAATTCGATAGTAAATTTGTCATATTTTTTGCATAATAGATACAGATAGAAAAATAATTAGGGATCTAGTAAGAAGGGAGAAGAATGGGATGCGTAAAGAAGAAGTAGTGAAGTTACCAATTAAAGATTTCTGTAGCTACTTTACTGTTGCCGTAGTGTGTATTGGATTATTTGATATCATAACAAACTTAATTGTTAAATAATATAGATGCTAAAACAAGAAAGGAAGTCCTTTCTTGTTTTTTTTATGGGGGCATAAAGATGAAATGGATTGATAGTCATATACATGTTGATCAATATAAGGATGAAGAGAAGAGCAGATTGCTGAAAGAGGTGGAAAATAGTAAGGAAATAAAGGGGCTTATTGCAGTATCTATGAATTATCAATCTTGTAAGGAAACGTTATCTTTAGCGAAGAAGTATCCCTTTATATATCCAGCGATAGGGTTTCATCCAGAGCAACAGATTCATAAAGAAGAGTGTGAACAGATTTATCAACTTATTGAACAGAACGCAGAGGAAATTGTTGCGATTGGTGAAGTAGGTTTGCCCTATTATTTGAGAAAAGAAGATGAAAGAATTGCTGCAGATCCATACATAGCTGTATTGAAAAAATTTATAGAACTAGCTAGTAAGTATAATTTGCCGATTGTATTACACGCAGTTTATGAAGATGCTGACATTGTATGTGATTTGCTAGAGAAATCTAAAGTTTCACGTGCACACTTTCATTGGTTTAAAGGAAGCGATGAAACAATGAAACGGATGATGAGAAATGGTTATTATATTTCGATTACACCGGATGTTTTACATAAGGAGAAGATTAGAAAAATCGTTTCGTATTATCCGCTTGAATATATGATGGTAGAAACAGATGGTCCGTGGGAATTTCAAGAAGATGTTATAACGCACCCAAGAATGATTCGAGAGGTATTAAAGGAAATTAGTTCTATAAAAAACATATCCATTGATAAGGTCACAGAAACAATATATGAAAATACAAGTCGATTTTATTTGAAAGGATAGGAGAATTATAGTTTTAATCATGTAACAGAAAAAGTAAAAGTTGAATTTATTTAATAAAATGCCACGGTTTGATATAGGACAAAAAACCACCAAGCGTTCCGCTCGGTGGTTTTGTATTAGGATTCTAATTTTTTCGCACGTTTTAATAATAAAAGAAAGACAATGATAACGAACCCTAGCATAAGGAAGAAGCCATATTGCTTTATATAATCAATTATGTCATTCGCACTGGTTGGTTTTTCAACGTGAATGCCGTCTTTATTCGTCGTAATATGAATATCTTTCATTTTTACTTCATTCTTTTCCTTTTGTAAATCAATCCATTCTATATTTGGAATACTTTCTAGATCCTTTAACACTTCTTTTAATGGTTTCGCACCTAAGTAAGGATGATAGAATGCACCAATAACTCCATCGGATAATTTAGAAACAGATAGAGCACGCTCTTTCATTTTAGCAGTAGTTTGTGGCGTATCTTCTTCAATAAATCCGACTGTTTCAGGCAATAGTTTCATTCCATGTAAAAATGATGGAGTACTTGTATAATATGGTGAGTGCATGGATTTCCAAGTTGTATCATTTAACTGTAGTTGTCCTACATAAGTTGAAAAGTACCTTGATAATATTTCATATCCTTTTTGAGACATCGTGTAATGAGGTGCTTCAAAGGCAACAGGATATAGTTTAGCATCTACAAGTTCTTGAATTCCTTTTTCGATATGATCTTTCGTATATTTTTCCTCGAATTCTTCCCCTTTTTTTACATATTGGTTATATGCCTCTATATTTGGAAAGTCATCTTTTGTCTTCGGTTTTTCATGCTTCGGTTGGCGAATTGGTTGATCTGTTTTTACATCCCAAAATTCAAAGCCTTCACCTGTTTCACTGTCATAAAATTGGTGAGTATAACCATGCATAATAATTGCTGCACCATCATCTTGCATAGAGCGTAAAAGATCAACTAGTTCTGGTTTATCTTTTAAATGTATTATCTTTCCTGTATCTGGATCTTTATATACCGGAATAACAGTAATCATGTAAGGCATCTTTTTCTCTTTTAGTAATTCAGCAATTTCTTTCAATTGATTTATATCTGCTGCGGGGTGAACATCCTCAAGGCGTAAATAAGCTTCAACTTTATTTTTCGTTGGTTTTTGGCTGAAATAAGAAAATAACATTTCACCGACGTAATGAGACATCCAGTCAAAGAGGTTAGGTGTTGCAACATAATAAGATGTTTCATGCTGAACGATTAGTGGGTTAGTGTTATTTGAGCTTAAGGCGTTAGCAAGCACAGTTCCATTCGTATCAAATGATTGAATTAATCGTTCCTCCTCTAAGGTATTTTTTAGCTTCTTGTCTGGATATTCAATTTTATTAACTCGTATATCATCACTATTCAAAGTAATGAAAGAAAAACGCTTAGATAATTGTTCAACATTTTGTCCTAATACTAATACAGGGCCGGAGAAGTTTTCTAGAAATTGTTTCGTTTCATCAGAAAACGCTTCTTTTGTTTCACCGATATAAACAATATGTGTATAGGAGGATACGTTATTAATTGAAGTTGCTTCTTTTAAGTTTTTTACGGTTATATCATTTGTAAAATGTCCTAATTGAGTATTAAGGATTTGGACATTATTTGAAACTTTATCGTCTTGTGTACTATACAAAACAAGTACTTTTGGTTTTGATGATGTTTGTGCAGAGGTGTAGGTAGGGATGAGTAGTAAAATGCTGAACAAGAGTGTTAGGCATTTTTTCATTTTGTACGCTCCTATTCTATATATAGAGTTCAGTTTACAATTATATACAATAAATGCGTTATAGTCTATGAAAGTTACATTTTTGCCCGTATTTACCAGCTGTTTTTTCACAAAATCGGTCTAAAGCATGATGATAATATGTATAGTTATTTGCTATGATAAAAGAGTAATAGAATGTAGGTAATTGTAAAGGGAAGGCTGAAAGGGGACAAATTTCAGCGGAGAAAGAGGTAGAGGTAGTGAAGAAATTCTTTGTAGGATTTTTAGTTGTTCTTGGAGTATATTTATATTTCCAAGGAAAGTCTGAAGGAATGGATAAGCTAGTGAATGGAACAAGCTATGTTGATTCAGAAGAAGCAAAACAGATGAAACAAATCATTATAGAGGAAGCGAAGAAAGTAAATCTTCCAGAATGGATACCTCTTGCAATTGCCGAGCATGAAAGTCGATTAAATCCAAGAAGTGTTGGAGATAATGGAACTTCATTCGGATTGTTTCAACTACACCGCGGCGGCGGGCTTGCACCAGAACATTTAACTGATGATGAGCTGAAAGATCCACGTACAAATGCGCAAATTGCAATGCCGCATTTAATGAAAGGATATAAGCGTGGGGTGCAAAAAGGTTTGACTGATTTTGCATTACTGAAATATATAGCGAATACATCTGGATGGCCAGGGAATTTAGGGCCAGAGTGGACGGATAATAACATGAAGTATAACATCGGATTAGAAGATGTGTACTATCGAAATAAAGGTGTAATAAAAGAGTAGGTTTTCTATACCTACTCTGTTTTTTTATGAATAATTTCATCCTTTTCTTTCGTGAAATACTGCGTGAGTTGTATTTTCACCTCTTCTAGTTTTGTAGAAACTTGCGGTATTTTATATCCTACATACAATGGTGAAACGACAAATCTAGGTACAACTTTACAAGTAATTTTTCCATTTAAGTAATAGAAGAATAAGTTATAACTACTACATCCTTTATGGAAATCTGTCAGTATGTAACGTACAGTTTGCTGAATGTAATTTGCCATTTCATTTATATATGAAATGTTATCAATGATTATATTGAATTCAGTGAAGCCAATAATGGGACGCTCTGAAATATTAAGCTCAATGCATTCATTTTTTTGAACAATTAACCCTTGGAAATTTTCTTCTTCAATATTTTCAAGATAATCTACATATTTCATTCCGATAATTTGCATGTGTGCATGATGCAAACTTCCACCTGAAAATGGACCGTGATTTTTATATAAAATCACAGATGCGAACTCTTCGTTCTCCTGTAAGTGTAACCAATGTTGAATAGAAAATTGCATTAATTTTCTCATATGTTCTTCTGTATATGTTGCGATATGATCTTCGCAATTATCGGTTTCGATTAACACTGTTTGAAATGTATCTTGTAATGTAGGAAATTTATTTTTTAACCAAATAATAGAACCATCAGTTGCTAAAATATTCGTTAATTGTTCTTTATCGCAAAATGGACATGCAGCGCTTCTATTCCGAATACTTTCTGGTTTTTGTTTACCGATATCGTTTAAAAAATATAGTTGTTGTGTATCCATTTGTATATATGCCCCTTTAAAATATGTGTAAAAATCCCGCTTAATACATTCGGGAAAAGGAAAAGGAAATCCTCTAAAGGAATAGGGGAAAAATAAAAGACAAGATATCCTCATTACGATAGGGTACCTTGTCTTTTATTTTTTCTCTAATAGTGTGTATGGATAATATAGAACATTTTCATTATTTTTCTTTTTTCTCTTTTTTATTGTGTATAAGGTAATTGCTGTGCTTGCAATTATAATAATGGCTTTCTTCATATTCATATACCCCTTTTTATTGTTGGTTTAATTCTTGGCTAACTGCTTTTGCATCGACTAAAGCGTGTAAAATCATTTTCACCATGTTCATCATATTTCTTCACTCCTTTTTATAGTTCATTTAGTTCTTTTACAACTGCTTGTCCGTTCACTAATACCTCAAAGATTGCTTTTACGATTTCTTTCATCATGTTTGTTTCCTCCTTTTGTTTGTCTCGCTTGTTTACATCTTTATTGTATAGGGAGGCATCTTTTCGTACTATCGCTTTCCATTACGTGAACATAACAGTTTTGTAAGATTTGATGTCACTTATTGAAATGTTTAGTCTATCTTCATTATTTTCAGAAAAATGACTATTCAAACATGAAATTGGAAAGTATAATAAAGAAGTAAGTATTAAATTCCGTACGAAAGGGGTGAATGAGATGAAACGTTCTTTAGCTGCGCGTGCCAAATTTTTAGATTTTATTTATTTTTGTCGTGCGATTTTTCATGATGTAGTTGTTAACGGGATACGTATGCCCTTTTTTAACAATTGCATAGTGACTATTGAACGATAGAAATCTCTTCACCCATTTTTAATAAACGTGTGAAAAGGGAGCTATTTGGCTTCCTTTTTCTATGCCGAAAACCATGGGGAATGTTTCTTTCTCATGGTTTTTTATATTGAAAGGAGTACGGAAAATGACTATTTGTAGTGTAAATAATGTAATGAAATCTTTTGGTGGAAACATCATATTTGAAAATATATCGCTTGAAATAAAGAATGGTGAACGTGTTGGGTTAGTTGGTCGTAACGGTAGTGGGAAGACAACAATCTTTGGACTTCTAACGGGAAAGGAGAGTTTGGATGCAGGAGCCATCCATATGAAGAAAGGTACACGTATTGGTCATGTCGCACAAATTCCGAAGTTTGATGAGGTCATGAATGTATATGATGTATTGAGTTCCGCTTTTAAAGTAGAAAAGGAATTAGAAAAAGAAATGCATGCTCTAGAAAAAAATATGGCGGAGGAGCAGGAACAATCTTCATTGCAAAAGCTAATGGAGAGGTACGGAATAATTCAAGAAAAATTTGCATTTCTCGGTGGTTATGAAATAGAGGCAAATATAATGAAGGTAGCAAATGGCTTACAAGTAACAGACTTATTTCCAAGAGTATTTACGGAATTAAGTGGAGGAGAACAGACGAAAGTTAGCCTTGCATATATGTTATTGCAGAAACCAGATTTACTTCTATTAGATGAACCAACAAATCATTTAGATTTGTTTGCAGTTGAATGGTTAGAGAAATTTTTAAAAGAATATACTGGAACAGTTATGGTTATTTCACACGATCGCTATTTCCTTGATGAAGTTGTAACGAAAATTTTTGATTTGGAAGATGGAGAGATTCACGTGTACCATACGAATTATTCTCAGTTCGTTGAGGAGAAGGAAGAAAGATTACTTCAAGAGTTTCAAGCTTATCAGGAGCAGCAAAAGAAAATAAAGAAAATGAAAGAAGCAATTAAGCGTCTACGTGAATGGGCAAATCAAGCGAACCCTCCGAATGAAGGATTGCATAAAAGAGCGAGAAATATGGAACGTGCGTTAGAACGTATAGAGAAATTAAAGAGGCCAATTTTAGAACGAAAACAGATGGGTCTTCAGTTTGAAGGGCAAGAGAGAAGCGGGAAAGATGTTGTTGTAATGAAAGAAGTGAGTAAAGGTTTTGCTGGACGACCTTTATTTGAACAAGCGAATTTACATGTTCGTTTTCAAGAGCGTGCGGCTATCGTTGGTCGTAATGGTACAGGAAAGACTACATTATTAAAACTACTATTAGAAGAAATAAATCCAGACGTTGGTGAAATTCGAATTGGTAGTAGTGTCAAAATTGGTTATTTATCACAGCATACGTATGGAAATGTGAAGAGTAATGTATTGGAAGCGTTTAGAGAGTATGTAGCTGTAACAGAAGGAGAAGCAAGACATATATTGGCTAAGTTTTTATTTTATGGTCCAGCAGTATTTAAGAAAGTAACGCAACTGAGCGGTGGAGAAAAAATGAGGTTAAGACTTGCGCAACTTATGTATCAAGACATCAATTTTCTAATTCTAGATGAGCCGACAAACCATCTTGATATTGAATCAAGGGAAGTTTTAGAGGAAGCCCTTGAGCAATATAATGGAACAATCCTAGCTGTTTCACATGATCGTTATTTTTTAAATAAGTTATTTGAAAAGACGTACTGGATTGATGAATGTAAATTATTTGAGTTTGCAGGAAACTATGCATGGGCTCGTCAAAAATGGGAAGAAAAGCTTGAGAAGCAAGTAATAAAGCAAAAACGCCAAGGGAGAAAGAGTGTTGAAATGGTTCCAGTAAAAGAGAAAAAAGCTAGGAATCTTGAAGAGATTGAAAATGAGTTAATGCATGTAGAAGAAGATATATATGCAATAGAATGTGAAATGGAACATGTAGCTGATGTTGAAAGACTTAAAAAATTATATGAGGAAAAAACGATGAAAGAGTTGTTACGAGCGAAGTTATATAGTGAGTTAGAGAATATTGTGGAGTAAAGAGTAGAAAGCCACTTCCTTTCAGTTTTGTTGGAGGAAGTGGCTTTTTTCATAATGATATTTTGCTTTAAAGATTAAATGAAGCGGTGTGTTTCACGTGAAACAGTAACTTAGATAAATCCGTGTTCCTCAATTTGCATAGTTTGTGAAACATATGAAAATGATAAGGTGAAAAAGAAATGTCATTAGTGGCTTTTCGATAGGAGTAATTACAAAAACAAAGGCTAATTATTTCCCGAGAGATAAAGTGAAACTTTAATCAGTGGGGGTTTTACTGCCCGGCAAATAGCGGAATAAATATGTGTAACAGAGACTAGTGAATGAAAACAAAAAGAGAGCAAAGTTACAGCTTTACGCGCTGAACTCTGCTCTCTTTTTGCGTGGCATCTTCTCTCGTTGAAATTATAATAGCGATCCCGAGCATGATAAAAAAAGCTAAAAAGAGGACGAACTTTGGGAAGAACGGGAATAGTAATAGCGCTCCGACTATCATAATTGTTAATAATACGTAGTGCAGGACGTATTGGAATAGGTTGTCCATATTTTCGCCCCCTTTTTGGTAATTGGTTATTAGTATTCTATGTTTCATGCTGAAGGAATAGAAGTAGATTTTTAAGTTTTAATACGAATTATAGCTGAGTTTTCTTAAAGTATAAATGTAGAGTGATAATTTTGGAAAAATTCTCAAAATATTTATTTAGAAAGAATTGACAAAACATAATGAACGATATAAGCTAATAACCATAAAGTCTACCGGAAAGGTCGGAATAAGATTGTTACCCCTCAAAAACATCTATTTTTTTACGATTAAAACCGACTTTTCCGATTGGCTATAAATGTTGCTGTGGGAGGCATACATAAGGTAATTCGTTCAGAGGGTATAATCATAAAAAGTTAGGGTGGGAACAATGAAGAAAAAGACAAAAAAATGGGCTGGTGTATTTTCGGTATTAATGAGTAGTTCGCTTGTGTTGTCTGCTTGTGGGGGACAGGAGGACGCGGCTTCTACAGAGCCGGTTAAACAGCAGGATTTAAAAAATGTGAAAATTGAAAAGATCGCTGCGACAGATAAAACGAAAGTGCCAGACAAAGCGAAGAATAGAAAAGATACGTTAGTAGTTGGTATTAGTAAGCCAGGCGGCGTATTTTTGCCATACTTCCAACAAAATGGTTGGGATGGAAACGTAACTTCAGTTATTTTTGCATCTCTCGTATCAACCGATAAACAAGGGAAACCAATTCCAGAATTAGCTGAGAAGTGGGACGTTTCTTCTGATCAGTTAACATATACATTCCATTTACGTAAAGATTTGAAATTTAGTGATGGATCGCCATTAACGGCGGATGATGTAGCTTTCACATTGACGCTTTTACATGATAAGGCATATGAAGGTGAAGTAGATATCTCTCAATATACGGTTAAAGGTGGTAAAGAATATAAGGAAGGAAAAGCAACTTCAATTGAAGGTATTCAAGTTGTTGATCCACAAACAATTAAAATTACAACTGAAAAAGTGAATTCACAAGCTATATTTGTTTTAGGAGGTACAGTACTATCAAAAGCTTATTATGGAAAAGATTATAAGCAAAATACAAGCTTAGATTACTTAAAAGATTTATATGGAAAGCCATTAGCTGCGGGTCCATATAAATTTGAAAAGTATATTCCAGGTCAAGAAGTTCGTTTTGTAGCAAACGAAAATTATTATGCGGGTAAACCAAAAATTCAAAACTTCATTTATAAAATTACTTCTGGTGATACGAAGCTTCAGTTATTCCAAACAGGAGAAGTTGACCATACTGGCTTAGGTACTGGTGATGAGGTTCTTGAACAGGCTAAGGCTTTAGAATTCGCCAATATCCAAATCGAAACAGCACCGTCATTTAGTTATATTTATATGAATAATAATAAGCCTTACTTAAAGGATAAAAAGGTTCGCCAAGCACTTATTTACGGATTAGACCGCAAAAAATATGTTGATACAGCGTTAAAAGGATACGGTACAGTAGCCAATGTACCAATTCATCCAACTTCTTGGGCTTATACGGAAGAAGGAGTTAATAAATACGAATACGATAAAGAAAAAGCGAAAAAATTATTAGATGAAGCAGGGTGGAAAGTTGGTTCGGATGGAATTCGTGAAAAAGATGGTCAAAAATTAAAACTTTCTTATTTCGGTCCAAGTTCGGCTAAAGATAGTGATTTATTAATTCCGATTGCGAAAGAGAATTATAAAGAAATAGGTGTAGAGTTTAATCCTGAATTTATGGACTTTAATACGATGCTTTCTAAGGTAAACAAAGGGGATTATGATTTAGCTTCTGTTTCGACACCGATTACAAGTGATCCGAGTGAAACAGCTGGTGAATATTTGTCTACTGCAAATGAAACTAGTCTTGGTTATAAGAATGCAAAAGTAGATGAGCTAATTCAAAAAGGTATTGAAACTGTAGATATCGAAAAGCGTAAACCTATTTATAAAGAATTGTATAAAGAATTAAGTGATGATCCACCAGTAATTCTATTAAACTACCGTAGAACAATTACTGGTTATAACGGGAATATAAAAGGAATTGATCCTGAAAAGTACAACAGTATTAGTGCAAACTTACCAGTATTATCATTTGAAAAATAACGATAAGAATGTATAAGTAGAAGACATTTTTTCATTCGGTTAGTAATGTGCCGCTTTGAAAAAATGTTCTTCTATTTTAAGCATAAGATTGGAGAGAAAAAGGGTGAAAACATATATTGTTCGTAGGTTGTTACAAATGATTCCTACACTGCTTGGTACATCAATTATTATCTTCGTCCTGTTCGCACTTCTTCCTGGGGATTATATTGATTCAAACCCGAAAATTACACCGGAAAGAGCAGCTGAACTGAGGGAGTTATATGGGTTGAACAAACCAATTGTTGAGCGTTATTTTCATTGGTTAGGTAATGCATTGCAAGGGGACTTTGGCTTCTCACTTCAATATCAAGAGCCTGTAACGTCATTATTAAATAAATTTATTTGGAATTCCTTTAGTGTAGCAATTATTGCATTGTTTTTTATTTGGCTAATTGCACTTATTATCGGTGTATTCTCGGCGACGAAGCAACATTCTTTATTCGATAAACTTGTAACAATCGGTGTTTTTGCAGCAATGTCATTCCCTTCATTCTTTATCGGTTTGTTTTTAATTAAGGTGTTTGCGGTTGACTTTAAGTTATTACCGATAGGTGGAATGATTGATGTTGGCAGTAATTCAACAGGATTTGCTTACGTGATAGAAGTTGCAAAACATATGATTTTACCAGTATTTATTTTGACACTTCTTGGGGTCGGCTCGCTAACTCGTTATTTTAGAACAAGTATGTTAGAGGTTGTAAGACAAGATTACATACGAACAGCAAGAGCGAAAGGTTTGAAGGAGAAGACGGTTATTTATAAGCATGCATTAAAAAATGCAATTTTACCGGCAATTACGTTATTAGCATTTGAATTACCTGGATTGTTTTCTGGGGCAATTATTATTGAACAAATTTTTAACTGGCCAGGGATTGGTAATATTCAATTAGAAGCATTAAATTTCCGTGACTATACAGTATTGATGGCATTTACGATGTTTCTTTCTTGTTTAACAATCGTTTCAAACTTTTTAGCAGATATCGTATATGCAGTTGTTGATCCAAGAATTCGGTTGAAGTAAGGGGGGAAAGAAATGGAGACTGTTACAGTAATTACAGAAAAAAAAGAAAAAAAGAGAAGAAATGAATCATCACCATGGCGACAAGCTTTTAAAAAGATAAAGAAAAATAAGATGGCACTTGTAGGGTTTTATGCATTAATTTTTATGTTTTTATTTTGTTTTATCGGTCCGTTCTTTTCTCCATATGCATCAGGAAAAATACAAGTTGCGCTCATTAACAAACCACCTAGTTTTTCTCATTGGCTTGGTACAGATCAATTAGGAAGAGATATTTTAACAAGGCTTATGCAAGCGGGACGTATTTCATTAACCATTGGTTTAGCTTCAATGGTTTTATCGGTTATACTTGGAGCTTTATTAGGAGCGATTGCAGGTTTTTATCGTGGTATTGTGGACAATATTATTATGCGACTTGCAGATATTTTAATGTCGATGCCAGGATTACCGTTACTTATTATAATGGGTGCGATTTTATCAGAGTGGAAAGTACCGTCTGATTATCGTTTGTATGTCATTATGATTATTTTAAGTTTAGTAGGTTGGCCAGGGCTTGCACGCCTTGTAAGAGGGCAAATTTTATCACTTAGGGAGCAAGCATTTATGCAAGCTGCGGATGTGTTAGGAATAAAAGATTACCGGAAAATTATATATCACTTAATACCTAATGTTTTACCCATTTTAATTGTCGTATCTACATTAGGTGTTGCAGGTTCTATTTTGGGAGAATCCGCACTAAGTTACTTAGGTCTCGGAGTCGTTCCACCTACACCATCATGGGGGAACATGATTAGCGCAGCTAACTCATTAATCGATTTCCAAAAGCGTCCATGGTTATGGATTCCGCCTGGTTTTGCAATCTTTATAACAGTTGTATCAATTAATTTACTTGGTGATGCACTTCGTGATGCATTAGATCCAAAGATGAGACGGTAGGTGAGGAGATATGAGTAAAGCGGTAATAGAGCTGAAAGATTTACAAACATACTTTCAGACAGAAGAAGGGACAGTAAAAGCTGTGAATCATGTTAGTTTTTCTGTTCGAGAAGGTGAAACTGTTTGTGTTGTAGGTGAATCTGGTTGCGGAAAAAGTGTAACGGCGTTATCTATTATGGGACTTATTGCTGAATCAGGCAGTGTAGTAGGTGGAGATATTTTATATGAAGGAAAAAGTCTTTTAGGAATGAAAGAGAAAGAGCTTCGTAGTTTACGAGGGAATGATATTGCGATGATTTTCCAAGAACCGATGACATCGCTAAACCCCGTCTTCACTGTAGGAGAGCAAATTGTAGAAACGTTAAGGGAGCATGAATTACTTAGTAAAAATGAAGCATATAAGAAGGCAATTGAGTTAATTCGTAAAGTTGGCATAGCCCGCGCTGATGAAATCGTCCATTCTTATCCGCATGAACTGAGCGGCGGGATGTTACAACGTATTATGATTGCTGTTGCACTTAGTTGTAATCCTAAGTTATTAATTGCGGATGAACCAACAACAGCTCTTGATGTTACTATTCAGGCTCAAATATTGGATCTACTAAGACAAGTGAAAGAAGAATTTAAAACGTCGATTTTATTAATTACACATGACTTAGGTGTCGTAGCGGAAATGGCTGATTATGTTGTCGTTATGTATGGCGGGAAAGTTATTGAAGAAGCCCCAGTACTAGAGATATTCCAAAATCCAAAACATCCTTATACGAAAGGATTATTGAAATCAAAACCAGTAATGGGAAAACGAATAGATAAACTATATTCTATTCCAGGGCAAGTTCCGAATTTAGTTGGTTTAGGTGAGTTTTGCTACTTTAGTGGGCGTTGTGAGCATTGTATGGAAATATGTGAAAAAGAAGCCCCAAATCTAAATGTAAATGATGAAAATCATAAAGTAGCTTGCTGGCTATATGAGGAGCGTGCGGAACAATGAGTGAACCATTATTAGAGGTGAAAAATCTAAAGACATATTTTCCAATTAAGGGTGGCGTATTTAGTAGAACAATTGGGCATGTAAAAGCGGTTGATGGAGTAAGTTTTACTATTAATAAAGGTGAAGTGTTTGGTCTCGTTGGCGAATCAGGGAGCGGAAAAACAACAATAGGAAAAACAATTTTACGCCTCGTTCAAAAAACGGAGGGAGAAGTGAAGTTTAAAGGGAAAGATGTTCATTCTTTATCCAAGGATGAATTAAGAAAACATCGCCCTAATATGCAGCTCGTTTTCCAAGATCCATTTAGCTCATTAAATCCGAGAATGAGAATTGGAGAAGCGCTTGGAGAGCCAATGTTGGCCCACGGATTAGCGACGAAAGAAAATGTTCGTGAAAAGGTAATTGAAGTATTGGAGTTATGTGGGTTAGCTCCTTATCATATTGACCGGTATCCCCATGAGTTTTCTGGTGGACAACGTCAGCGTATCGTAATCGCAAGAGCTATGGTATTAAATCCGGAATTTATTGTAGCTGATGAACCTGTGGCGGCACTAGATGTATCTATCCAAGCACAAATTATTAATTTATTTAGTGAGTTACAAGAGAAAAAGGGATTATCTTATTTATTCATTTCGCATGATTTAAGTGTAGTAGAACATTTATGTACGAAAATCGGAATTATGTATTTAGGTACGATTGTGGAGACAGCACCGCGTGATGAGTTATTTACCAATCCGCTACATCCTTATACGAAAGCATTGTTATCAGCTGTTCCAATACCAGATCCAACAGTGAAGCGAGAGCGAATTATACTAGAAGGGGATATTCCAAGTCCAGCAAATCCACCTTCGGGCTGTCGTTTTCATACACGTTGCCCATTTGCGACGGATGTTTGTAAAAAAATAGTACCAGAATTCCGTAATGTTGGTGCAGAGCATTTTGTTGCTTGTCATCACGTATAAAAAAGGACTCTTTCAAATTGAAAGAGTCCTTTTTTTATTTAATAGATGAAGTTTGTTTCAATACAAATTGCTCGATTGCGTGAGCAACACCATGTTCATTGTTTGTTAGTGTTACAACATCACATAGCTTTTTTACATCTTCTTCAGCGTTGCCCATTGCAACAGATAAGCCTGCTACTTCTAACATCGGTACATCATTAAAATTATCACCAATAGCAACTGTATCTTCAATAGGGATATTAAAATGAGCTGCCATCTGCTGTATCCCGTTTCCTTTATGTCCATTCTTATCCATAATTTCTAAGTTAGTAGGAGCCGATGCTGTAACCATAATATCAGCATCTTCTTGTAATATACTTAATAGTTGTGCGCGATGCGCTGCATTAAACGTTAAAATGAAGAATTTAGATATTTCTAGTTCTTGGTTATTTACAACATCTTCTATTTTTTTGAAATCAGTAATTAGGTTCGATTTCTTTTGCTTTTCTGTAATTCGTTCAAGTTCCTCTAATGTAACATCAAGCGCATGCTTATTTTCTTCGAATGCTTGCATCACTTGATCTTGCCATGTATATGGAGAATAAACTCCTTTATTCGTATATAGCTTATATGGGAAACCTTCAGATTCTAGTAATTTTGCAAGTTTGTAAACTTTGTCGTTTTGTATACAACGCGAGTTAATTACTTTTCCATCCACATAAACAATAGCCCCATTGCTTGCTCCGACTGGAAGAGATAATTTATATTCTTCCAATAGCTTTAAAGCATCCTCTTTCGCACGACCAGAACAGATCATTACAATATGACCAGCTTCTTGTGCAGTTTGGATTGCTTGTAGGTTTTCTTTGGAGATTTCAAGATTAGATGATAGTAGTGTACCATCCATATCTAATGCGATTAATTTCAAAATGACCACCTCTTTGTTTTTATTATACATAGTTATATAGAGGAAACATATAAACTTATCTTGGAAAGACGGTATTTTATCTCATATTAAAAGTAAGTAAAGATTAGATAGGTTTAGTGTCACTAAATAAACGATTTGTAACAAAAATAGAGAGGAATATGACGACATTTCACTTTATGACTGTAATGTTACACGAATGTTACAAACGTGAACTAAGTGAAAAGCGCATTAAATAAAGGTTTTTGAGGGTTATTATAAAAAAACGTAAAAAAAGTGTAATAAATTTTACGTAATTATATTGCAACGTAATAATAGTTATGTTACATTAATGTTACAAACGTTACGTTATCAAATTTAATGTAACGTTAACATAAAAACTATGAAATAAACATTTCTTAGAAATTACATATAGATAACTTATAAAAAGGGAGGATAAATGATATGAAAGAGCAAGTATTACAAGTAACAAAAGGTGATTTCGTAGGATCAGCAAGTGGAGCGGTAGTATTAACAGCATTAATCGTATTTCTATCAAGCGTATTAGTATAATAGAAGCTTTGTAACAAAAGAAAAGGAAGGGAGAATGAAAGGTATGAAAGAGCAAGTATTACAAGTAACAAAAGGTGATTTCGTAGGATCAGCAAGTGGAGCGGTAGTATTAACAGCATTAATCGTATTTCTATCAAGCGTATTAGTATAATA
>NZ_JAKUEU010000027.1:0-64482 GCF_022663075.1 Bacillus cereus group sp. BfR-BA-01441 | reverse complement strand
ACAGCACTTTATTTAGAGCAATATGCGAAGGAATCTCTATTTAAAAAAATAATAGAGATTAATAATCAAACGTTAGCAGGAGTACCATCCGTTGTATTTGGATTGCTTGGTTTAACTATTTTTGTATATGCTCTTCATTTAGGAGAGAGTATAGTTGCAGCAGCATTGACGATGAGTCTACTCGTTTTACCAACAGTTGTTGTGGCGAGTCAAGAAGCAATTCGATCAGTACCAAGTGTTTTATTAGAGGGTTCTTACGGATTAGGTGCTACGAAGTGGCAAACGATGTATCAAATTGTATTGCCATATGCTTTCCCAGGGATTATAACGGGCTGTACGTTAGCGATATCAAGAGCAATTGGAGAGGCTGCACCACTATTAGTTATTGGGGCACTTGCGTTTGCAAATTATGTTCCATTTAGTATGTTTGATAGATTTACAGTTCTACCAATTCAAATTTTTAATTGGATGAGTAGGCCACAAGAAGAATTTCAGTATGTAGCAGCAGCTGGGATGATTGTTTTGTTAGGTTTGTTGCTATTTATCAATATATTTGTTTTATGGTTACGAAATCGAAAATAAGTTGGAAGTGGATGAAAGGGGAATTCAAATGGTAGCAACAGTAGTAAATGTACAGGTGAAAAACGAAGAGAAAATCGAGACTGCGCCAAAGAAGGTAGTATTTGATACGAAAAACTTAAATTTATGGTACGGGGAAGACCATGCTTTAAAAGATATTAATTTAAGTATTCATGAGAATGAAGTTACAGCCATTATCGGTCCAAGTGGCTGTGGTAAATCAACGTACTTAAAAACATTAAATCGCATGGTAGAGTTAGTACCGATCGTTCGAACTACAGGTGTAATTGAGTATAGAGAACGCAATATATTTGATAAATCATATCCAGTTGAAGAATTAAGAACGCATGTAGGAATGGTGTTCCAAAAGCCAAATCCATTTCCAAAATCTATTTATGAGAATGTAACATACGGTCCAAAAATCCATGGTATTCGTGACAAAAAGACATTAGATGAAATTGTTGAAAAAAGTTTACGTGGAGCAGCGATTTGGGATGAGTTAAAAGATCGTTTGCACGATAATGCATACGGTTTATCTGGTGGACAGCAACAGCGTCTATGCATCGCACGCTGCTTAGCTATTGAGCCAGACGTTATTTTAATGGATGAGCCAACATCGGCATTAGACCCAATTTCAACATTAAAAGTAGAAGAATTAATTCAAGAGCTAAAGAAAGATTTTAGTATTGTTATCGTAACGCATAATATGCAACAAGCAGCGCGTATTTCAGACAAAACAGCTTTCTTCTTAAGCGGGGAAGTTGTGGAGTATACAGATACAAACAAATTATTTACGACTCCTTCAGATAAGCGTACAGAAGATTATATTACAGGTCGCTTTGGTTGATATCGTTTCAAAGCTAAGAGCAAATGCCCTCTTAACAGAGGGCATTTCTTATTTTATCTTACTGTTAATAAAGAAGTAATACTTCTCCTTATCTTAAGTTTTATTACAAGCGTAAGAGGCTATGTAGGAGATTTACCCCGCTATTTGCGGGCAGTAAGACCCCCACCTTAAAATTTAGCGAAAGCAAAGAAGTTAGGGAGGGGATCTTGCTGCCTATCAAATCCCGATTGATGAGGGTTGATTAAAGTTTCACTTTTATATAATGGCACATAATATTGAGGGGGAAGAAAAATGGTAAGAGAACAGTTTCAAGGTGATTTAAAAGCGTTACAGCAAAAGGTGATTGAGCTTGGAGAATTAGCAAATGCGGCTTTATTGATTGCTATGGAAGGTCTGCATACAAGAGATGTAGAGAAAGCGTTAGAGGTCATTGATGGTGATTACCGCATGGATAATTTAGAAGAGGAAATAAACGATCTTGCGCTTATGCTCATTACGAAGCAGCAACCTGTAGCAAGTGACTTAAGAAGGATTTTTATTTCAATTAAAACAGCGACAGATTTAGAGCGCATTGCAGATCATGCTGTTAATATTGCAAAGGCTACAATTCGTCTTGGGGAAAAAGAAGTGGCTGTTAGTTTGCACAACCTAGATGAAATGTTTGCGGTTGCAAATGAGATGTTGCATTTAGCGTTAGAAGCATATGAACAAGAAAATTTAACTTTTGCGAAACAAATTGCTGAAATGGATGATTCCGTTGATGAAATATATGGAAAAGCAATTCGTGAGTTTATATCTTCAGTTCCGGAACAACCAGAAGCAATTACGCAAATTACACAATTATCATTTGTCGCGAGATATATTGAGCGTGTAGCAGATCATATTACAAATATTGCTGAAAATGTCTTTTATTTAGTAAAAGGAAAGCATTATTTATTGAATGAGTAGGAATGAAAGTAGGTGATGAGAAATCACCTGCTTTTTTTAGTCAAAACATGACAAAAAAAGCTCGTTGTTTCCTTTAGTTTATGATGATAAGATGTATCATAATGTAATGGAAAAATTAGTATATATGTTTGTCGTTAATAAGTATTATTTACCAATTTATAGTAAGCGCTTTCTTGTTGTTTGAAATGTACGTTTTTATAGGTTAGAAATTTAATTATATAGTCTTCTAAATGAGGATGTGTTTAACTAATCAAGTTTATGCTGCTAGTTCATGTGGGATAGGGAATATACATATGGTATATGGAGTTACTGAACATTATATAAGTGGAGGCTGAAGTATATGAAGGGGGTTATTTTAGCTGGAGGAAAAGGAAGGCGCCTTAGACCATTAACATGTAATACTCCAAAGCCGATGTTACCATTATTAGAAAAACCAGTTTTAGAATATAATATTGAGTTATTACGCCAGCATGGTATTCGTGAAATTGCAATTACTGTTCAATATATGAGTACGACCATTAAGCAATATTTTGGTGACGGTAGTAAATGGGGAGTTAACTTGTATTATTTTGAAGACTCTCCTCCGCTTGGCACAGCAGGGAGTATTAAACAAGCAGAACAATTTTTAGATGAAACATTTGTTGTGATAAGCGGGGATGCATTAACTGACTTTCAATTATCAGAAGGAATTAGGTTTCATGAACAAAAGAAAAGAATGGTAACAATGTTTGTGAAAGAAGTAGAAAATCCACTCTCATTTGGATTGGTTGTAATGAATAAAGACCAGGAGGTTACACGATATATAGAAAAGCCGGGCTGGAATGAGGTAGTATCTAATGTTGTGAATACAGGCATATATATTATGGAGCCAGAAGTCTTTTCTTACATACCGCCTAGGCAATTTTTTGATTTCAGTCATGATGTGTTTCCGTTATTGGCAAACAAAAATGTGTTATTCGCATATTTGTCAGAAGGTTATTGGTTAGATATCGGCACATTTAATCAATATCGACAAGCACAATTTGATTTGTTAACGAAAAAGTTACAAGTACCTATTCCTTATACAGAAGTATTACCGATGGTATGGATGGGAGAAGGGGTGACGATTGGTAAAGGGACGAAAATTCATGGCCCCTCTTTTATTGGAGAAGGAGCAAAGATTGGTACAGGAGCTGTAATTGAGCCATATTCTATTATTGGGAAAAATAGTATCGTTTCAAATTATTCTCATCTTCAAAAAAGTATTGTTTTTGCAAATGCCCACATTGGGAAGTATTGTGAACTATTAGAAACGACAATAGGAGAGCGTACAATAGTTGAAGATGATGTTACACTGTTTCAAAAAAGTGTTGTAGCGGATCACTGTCACATCGGAAGAAGTACGGTAATTAAGCAAAAAGGAAAACTATGGCCTTATAAGGCGATTGATAGTCATTCGATAGTAGGAGCGGCTGGTATTCAAGAGAGTGAAATGAGTGCAGGGTGGTTACAAAAAAGCCGCATTGTAGGAAGAGGGAATGTTGAAATTACTCCCCAGTTTATCGTGAAGATTGCGATGGCGTATGGTTCTCTTTTTAAAAAAGGAGAAAGTATATTAATTGGAAGTCAAGAAAATATAGAAACAACCTCTTATAAAAATTTATTTTTACATGCTATTCATGGTATAGGGATTCATACGATGGAATGTAAAGAAATGAACGAGTCACTTTTTCAATATAGTGTTCATCATTTGCAATGTGCAGGTGGGGTTTTCATTCAAGTGGAGAATGAGAATGAGATTGTTATAAAGTTGTATGGTCAAGCTGGCATGCCGTTAACGTATAAGCAGCAAAAAGAGATAGAACAAGTATATATGTCCGAATTGTTTTATTACGTGCATGAGAAAGAGATGGGGCGAAATAAGCTGGTTCATGTTTCTATGAATGAGTATATAGAAGTTATATTGGGGCATATTGATATCGAGAAAATACAGATGCAGAAGTTTCATCTTCTTATTAATAAGAGAAATGATACGTTGCAACATTTACTTATGCTCTTTCTACAAAGACTTGGTTGTACAGTTACATGGATTTATGCAAGCGAACAAAAAGATCATGTGAAAGCTTTGATGAAATCAAGTAAAGCGAATATGGCTCTTATGTTTTCTGAGCAAGGAAATCATTTCGAGTTATACGATAAACATAGTAATATTTACCAAGGTACAGATTTGGAAGAGGTCGATATTCCAGATTTCTTACTCGAATCGACAGGAAATATTTACCCAATGTCTTTGAAGTTAGGAGAATGTTATCTTCTATTTTATACGCAGGATGAAAGAAAGTCGTTTCAAGTAAGGTGGAAGCGAGATATTTTATATCGGATTGGAAAATTATTCGAGCTAATAGCATTGCAAGGAAAAACGTTTCTCAGCATAGTAGAGCAATCACCTCCGCTCTATTTACTTTATGATGAAGTGGTATGTTCATGGAATGAAAAAGGGGAAATTATGAGGAAATTATTGGATGATATAGAAAGGAAGGGAGAAGGTATATTTGAAGGAGTACAGTTCAAATATACTGAAAAAGAGTGGTCTTATATCGTTTCTGACACAAAACAACCAAAATTTTTGGTGTATTCACATGCTAGAAACCCAGTAATAGCAAGGGAAAATATGAAAAATCTTATAGAAAAAATTAGACAATATCAAAAGGTGTAGAATTTTTATTTTAAAAGTGGTATTATAGTATAGTCTGATTTAAGTTATTAGTACTGGAGGGAAATAAGAATGCGTGTGAATATTACTCTAGCATGTACAGAATGCGGAGATCGTAACTATATCTCAAAGAAAAATAAACGTAACAACGCTGAGCGTATCGAGCTTAAAAAGTATTGCAAGCGTGACAAGAAGTCTACGTTACACCGTGAAACAAAGTAAGCAGTAGGAATATTTTCCTACTGTTTCTTTTTTTATTCGATTCCTATGTTAAAAGTGATACACTATCAGCATAGAGTAAAGTGTCACTGTAAGGGGGAGAATGTGTGAAAGCAGAGAAAGTACGTTTACGTAAACAAATAATAGAACACATGAATTCTTTATCAGAAGAACAGTATACAACTTTATCAGAACAGATTGCATTTTCGTTGTATGCGCAAAAAGAGTGGGTTGAAGCTAAAACAATTGGAATTACTCTTTCAATGGAAAATGAAGTGAATACATATCCTATTATCGAAAAAGCTTGGGAAGAAGGAAAGAAAGTTGTAGTTCCTAAGTGTAATAAAGGAACTAGAACGATGTCCTTCCGGCAAATTAATGATTTTGATCAATTAGAAACGGTGTATATGAATTTACGTGAACCGATTCCCGGGCTTACGGAAGAAGTGAATATGGATGAAATTGATCTTCAAATTGTCCCAGGCGTAGCTTATACAGAACGAGGAGAGCGAATTGGGTACGGCGGTGGCTATTATGATCGTTATCTCGTGCATTATAAAGGGAAAACGCTGTCATTAGCGTATGATTTTCAAATGGTAAAACACATTCCAGTAGAGCCATTTGATAAAAACATAGAAAAAATTATTACAGAAAAAGGAACACTGCTTATAAATAAGCTTGTATAGACAAATAAAAATTGACGAGACTTTTTCTTCTTGATTATAATAAAATATGTGAACGTTTTCTTATTATAATTTTTTATAGTAAGTGAGCATAGAGGGTGATGAAATGGTATCTATTTATGATATTCAGCAATTGCTAAAGAAATTTGGTACGATTATTTATACGGGAGATCGAATTGCAGATTTACAATTAATGCAAGATGAATTGCGTGAATTAAATCAATCACAGCTAATCGATCCACAAGACTATCAAACAGCTTTATTTTTATTGAAGCAAGAAATTCAAAAAGAGCTAAATAAGAATTAGATAAAGGTAGGTAAGCAACATGGAAGAGAAATGGTTAGTTGGTGTTGACCTTGGTGGTACAACGATTAAATTAGCATTTATTAATGTATACGGTGAAATTTTACATAAGTGGGAAATCCCTACGAATACAGGTGAGCAAGGAAAACATATTACACTTGATGTTGCGAAAGCAATTGATAAAAAGCTAGAAGAATTAGGCGAATTGAAGAGCAAATTAATTGGTATTGGTATGGGAGCTCCTGGTCCTGTACATGTGGCGTCTGGAATGATTTATGAAGCGGTTAATTTAGGATGGAAAAACTATCCGTTAAAAGATTTATTAGAAGTAGAAACAGGATTACCTGTTGTTATTGATAATGATGCGAACTTAGCAGCGCTTGGTGAAATGTGGAAAGGTGCTGGTGAAGGTGCAAAAGATTTAATCTGTATGACACTTGGTACGGGCGTTGGTGGTGGTGTAATCGCCAATGGTGAGATTGTACACGGCGTGAGTGGTGCTGCTGGTGAGATTGGACATATTACAGTCGTTACAGAAAATGCTTTCCCATGTAATTGCGGGAAGTCTGGTTGCTTAGAAACAGTAGCATCTGCGACAGGTATTGTACGTGTTGCTATGCAAAAAATACAAGAGACTAATAAAGAGAGCGTGTTGCGTTCTATGTTAGCTGAAGAAGGACGTATTACATCAAAAGATGTCTTTGAAGCACTTGGACAAGGTGATGAATTAGCAGGTGAAGTAGTAGAAAAAGTAGCTTCTTATTTAGGATTAGCTGTAGCGAACCTTTCTAGTACATTGAACCCAGAGAAAATTGTTATTGGTGGAGGCGTGTCTAAAGCTGGAGATGCGCTATTAGAACCAATTCAACGCTATTTCGAGCAATACGCTTTCTCACGTGCTGTAAAGAGCACGAAGTTAGCTATTGCAACACTTGGTAATGATGCAGGTGTTATCGGAGGAGCTTGGCTTGTAAAAAAGCACAAATACGAAGCGAAGATGATATAAGTTGTGAAATATGAAAAGAGGAAGGGGGAACCCTTCCTCTTTTTGTGTAAAATCTCGATGAAGAATAAAGTGTAAACGAATTAAGCTGCTGGTGGATACCCGTTATATAGAACAGTCATGATCGTAAACCATCCGAAAACGAGTACAGTTGCAATTGCAAAGCCGCTCGCGAAAAAGTTTTTTTCACGAAGTGTTCTAAGCGTAGCAAATACAGCTAACAGAGTGACAAGTGTAAAAATAATAACAAGGCCCATACAATATCCTCCTCTGTCTACCCATTTCTTATTATGAGTTTTTGGAATATTTACTCTTTTATATTGTACATGTTTTAAAAATGATTGTCGAGATAGCATCCTTTCTTTTCCTCAGAGAAAGAAATGTTGTATCATTAAAAGTAAGTTTTTAATAACTGGAGGAGATTTTTATATGAAATGGATACAAATGCCGTTAGGCCCATTACAAACAAATGCTTATATTTTAATGAACGATCAAAAAGAGTGCATTATCTTTGACCCTGGTCATGAAGGTGAAAAGCTCGTTACATATTTACAAGAAGAACAATTAAAACCATTGGCTGTTTTATTAACACATGCTCACTTTGATCATATCGGTGCTGTTGATGCCGTAAGAGACGCTTTTTATATTCCTGTGTACGTACATAAAGAAGAAGCAGATTGGTTAGGAGATGCAACTGTAAACGGCTCTCAAATTTTTATGATGAACCGCAGTATTACAGCAAAACCAGCGGATCATATTATTGATGCAGAAGGTACATTAACAATTGGATCATTTAATTTTGAAGTTTTTGAGACACCAGGACATTCTCCAGGAAGTATTTCTTATTATAGTAAAGAAGCGAATGCTGTATTCTCAGGAGATGTATTGTTCCAAATGAGCATTGGAAGAACAGATTTGCCTGGTGGAAGTTTTGCTGAATTAATTGGAAGTATTGAAGAGAAATTATTTGTATTACCAGATGAAACAGCGGTGTTATGTGGACATGGTCCAGAAACAAGCATTGGCTTTGAAAAAGAAAATAATCCGTTTTTACAATAAGGAGTCATTATGGGAATGGAGCTCATTTTAAGAGAATGGATGGGGAAAGAAAAGGATTATTCAATTTCATATAGTACGTATATGAACCTTGTATTGTATACGGAGGGTCATGGATATTATATGAAAGAACGTGAAAAGATTGGAAGACAAGGGGATTTTTTTACAAGTAGCAATGTATCCTCTGTTTTTGCAAAAACTTTTGCTAAACTTTTTATTCGTCTTGTTGAAAATGGTGAAGTTGCTTCGAATATTTGTGAGGTTGGTGGGGGAACAGGGAAGTTTGCCTATGATGTTTTACAAGAATGGAAGCAATTATCTCCAAACACCTTTATTAATTTAAACTATTCAATGATTGAAGTGAGCCCTTTTCATAGGAAATTACAGCAGGAGCAACTTGGCTCATTTTCTAATGTATCGTACTATACCTCCTATAGTGAAATGGGAGATTCTTTCGAGGGAATTCTTTTTTCGAATGAGTTGTTTGATGCATTTCCTGTTGAAGTAATTGAGAAAAGAAATGGTATATTGTATGAAGTACGTATTACATATACAGAAGAAGGAAACCTTTCAGAAGTATGTAGGCCGTTAAATAAAAGAATTGGTCGCTATTTATTGAAATATAATATTTATATTGCTGAAGGGCAACGTTTTGAAGTACCAATTGTTATGGAGGAGTATATAAAAGAAATTTCGAAATGGTTTCAAAAAGGTATATGTATCACAGTTGATTACGGATACACAAAAGAAGAATGGATGCATCCAGCACACCGCGAAGGAAGTTTGCGAGGATATTATCAGCATAAGCTAATGCGTAACCCACTAGCGCATCCAGGTGAAATGGATCTTACTACTCATGTTCATTGGGACGAGCTAAAGGAGATCTTTAGTATGCAAGGAATGAGTGCAGTATGGCATAAGAAACAATCTGAGTTCTTGTTAGCTGCAGGGATATTAGAACAGCTTACGAGCCATCAAGATACGAATCCTTTTTCTGAAACGCAAAAACAAAATCGAGCAGTTCGTTCTATGATTTTAAATGGAGGAGTAGGGAGTTCGTTTGATGTTGTTATACATACAAAAGATATGCAACATTTACATTTGGATCGGTATGTAACAATATAAAAAACAAGACACAGTATATACTGTGTCTTGTTTTTTAATACGACTTATGTAGTATTATATATTTCCTCTCATGATATATATTTATATTAAAGATATGAGATAAAAAATATAGAATACGTTCTTTTTCTGCGATTATTAGTCCCTAACCTAATAATACACGAACGAGTTGAATGATTGTTTCATTCTCTACTTTGTAATAAATTTCCAATCCTTTTCTTTCACTAGAAACGATTTTAGCGCTTTTTAATTTTGCTAAATGCTGTGAAATTGTAGATTGTGGCATGTTTAAGCCAGTATACATTGTAGAAACGTTGCTTGGACCGCGCTCGATTAATCCTTTTACGATACATAAACGAACAGGATGAGCTAGCACTTTTAATAATTCTGCATTACTTTCATATAGTTCTAATTCTTTTTGAAAGGTTTCTAACATGTTCTTTTCCACCTCCGTGTGAGCTATTATACCATACTATACATACCAAAAATTTAAAGAAAAGAAAATAGTTGTTGCAGAAAAAAAGTCCTAAAGTAAAGAAATTGTAAGAAAAGAGACCCGGATGTAAATAAAATAGGTAAATTAGCATGTTTTTGTAAAATGACATTTTTGGGTGAAAATTTCGATGCGTTTTAAAAATTGAAAGATATAGATATATTTGTAACACAATTTTATCATGATTTTCTTATTCTTTCAAATGAATATACGAAATTTTTAAAATAATATGACAAAGGAATTATAATGATATATATAGAATATAAAACAGGTTAAAAGAAAAGAAGCTGAATGTCATTCGCTTCTTTATGGTGATAATGAAATATTTGATTACGGCTGATAAATCTTAGGATGATCAAGTCATTAGTCATTTATTCTAAAATTCATCTTTTAGCAACGTTAAAAATCTGTGATTCCATATGTTCTCATAAAAATCAATTGTCTCTTTTGCGGACATAAAAGGATTATTCAACGTAGAGGTTGTTTTCTGTCCCATAAAGTTTTCGTATCCTAGTCCGTGGGCAAACTTAATCGTTGCATCCATACAGTACTCTGTTTGGGCGCCACAAAATTCAATGCGATTTACAGATAATTGATCTAAAATTTCTTTTAAGTTTGTTTTATAAAATGAATTTGCATGTGTTTTTCTTACAAAAAAATCTTGTTCTTGAACATCTAGATCGGTATGAATAGCCCAAAGTTCTTTCTCGGGTACTAAATCATCATCACAATGTTGAACAAAAAGGATTGGTTTATTTAATTTTCTATATGAAGAAATTCTTTTATTTACTTTTTTTAGTAAGTTCTGTAAATCAAATAAATGCTCCTCGCTATAACATACGCCATTTTGTAAATCGATAACGATTAAAATATCTGCACAAGTATCCATTATTTTCACCCCTTTTTATTTCTTAATATATCAATTAATCCATTATTTAGAAATAGATGATATACTTTTATTTTTTATGGACTATAAGAAAAGAAGAAATTCAAATGAATATAGCTAAACCGCATAAAAAGAAGATATGAAAACCTAATCTCATATCTTCTTTTTCTCTATGCATTTACAGGCTCTTCTACATAAGAAAGGGCATTTTCAAAATCGGATATTAAATCGTTAACATTTTCAAGACCGACTGATAACCGAAGTAATGAATTAGAGATTCCTCTTTTATCACGAGCTTCTTGCGACAGTGCTGCATGTGACATTTTTGCTGGATAAGAAAGAATTGACTCTACAGCTCCTAAACTAACTGCAAAAACAGGCAATTTTACTTTTGATAAAAATTTGCGGAGTGCATCTTCTGACTGCAAAGTAAACGATAAGACCGCTCCAGCTGATGTTGCTTGAGATTGTAGAATATCAAATCCGAGATGAGTTTGTAATCCCGGATAATAGACATTTTTTACTTTAGAGTGTTCTTGTAAATAATGTGCGATTTTATTGGCATTTTTAGCTGAATGTTCGAGGCGTACATGCAATGTTTTTAGACCGCGAAGTACGAGAGAACAATCTTGAGGTCCTAAAATAGCACCGAATGCATTTTGTAAAAATCCAAGCTTTTGAGCGAGTTCTGAATCTTTTACTACTGCTAATCCGGCAGTAACATCACTATGACCAGCAATAAATTTTGTAGCACTATGAAGAACGACATCAGCTCCAAGTTCAAGTGGTTTTTGGAATAGTGGTGTCAAAAATGTATTATCAACAAAAGTAAGAGCCCCAATAGATTTTGCGAGTTTAGAAACCTCGCGAATATCTGTCACTTTTAAAAGTGGGTTAGAAGGTGTTTCTACATAAAAGAGCTTTGTATTTGGTTTAATGTTTTGTTTTATTTCTTCTAAATTGGTCATATCAACAAATGTATGTGAAACACCGTAACGGGAGAGTACCTCAGTTATCACTCGGTAAGTGCCTCCGTACACATCTTCTGAAATGAGTACGTGATCACCTTGTGAAAGAAGGAGGAATGCAGTGGAAATCGCTGCAATGCCTGATGCAAAGGCGAATCCTTTTGTTCCGCCTTCTAATAAAGCAATGATATCTTCAAGAGCTTCACGAGTTGGATTGCCTGACCTGCTATAGTCATATTTTCCGAACGTATCTACATCAAACTGGTGAAAAGTTGATGTGTTATAAATAGGAACGTTCACAGCGCCTGTTTGCGAGTCGTGTTTATATTGGTTGTGTAGTAAGAGTGTATCTATAGAATAGCTCATATTCTTACACCTTCTTTTACGAGTTTAATTGCTTGCTTTAAGTCTTGAATTAAATCGTTACTATTTTCAATGCCAACTGAGAATCGAAGAAGACGATTGCATACGCCGTTTGCTGTTCTAATTTCTTCAGGAATATCAGCATGTGTTTGCGTTGCTGGATAAGTCATTAAACTTTCTACACCACCAAGACTTTCGGCAAATGTAATTAAGGATAAAGATTGTAAGAATGGATTAATCCAAGCTTCATCTTTAAGGCGGAATGAGATCATGCCGCCTCTTCCTGGATAAAATACATCTGTCACCCCGTCTTCATCATTTAAATACGCAACAACTGCTTTCGCATTTTCTTCATGTTGCCTCATGCGAAGCGCTAACGTTTTCATACCGCGAATTAATAACCATGAGTCAAATGGGCTTAAAACTGCACCTGATGCATTATGATAATGAGCGATTTCCTCGCAAAGTTCCTTTCCTTTTGCAACGACAAGCCCGCTTAGTACATCGTTATGTCCCCCTAAATATTTCGTTGCGCTATGAAGTACAATGTCAGCACCTTCTGTTAATGGTTGCTGTATATAAGGTGTGTAGAAAGTGTTGTCTACAATAAGGAGTAGTCCGTTCCTTTTCGCTACAGTTGCGACAGCAGCAATATCAGTAACTTGCATTAATGGATTAGTTGGAGTTTCTATGAAAATAGCCTTCGTTTCAGTTGTGATAGCTTGCTCAATTTGTTTAATAGACTGTGTATTTACGTATCTACATCGAACATTCCACTTTTTTTCATGCTCAGAAAATAATCGATACGTTCCCCCGTATAAATCTTCAGATACAATAAGTTCGTCTCCAGAGCGGAATAGAGAAAGGACGAGGAGAACAGCCGCCATCCCTGAACTACAGGCATAACCTTGTTCGCCATATTCTAAGTCTGCGATCGCCTGTTCTAAAAGACCTCGAGTTGGATTGCCAGTTCGTGAATAGTCAAAGCCAGTAGATTTACCAATTCCTTCGTGACGATAAGCGGTTGAGAAATAAACTGGTGGATTAACCGTTCCGGTTGTAGTTTCACTGCGATTTCCGATTTGTGCTAGTTTTGTTTCGATTGTTGACATATGAAAATTCCTCCTTTTTAAATTGAAACATTAAGTGAATATAAAATAAAAAAAGCCTTCTAAGAAGAAGGCTTTCGGTTTGAATAGAGTCTTCTTCTCATCTGTCAAATCTTTCACAATTTGCTGGAATTAGCACCTTATTAACAAAATGTTAATGGTTGCTGAGGCGTCACAGGGCCAGTCCCTCTACCTCTCTAGATAAGAATGTTCGTATGAAATTTTTATTATGTTTTTAACTTTACAATAAAATATAACTGAATTGCAACTTTATTTTAAATAATTTTTATTTTTCCGCAAGTGTCATTGACTTTTACTTTTGTGCATGCTAAATTTATTAAAAAATTAACAAACATTGTTAAAAGGGGAACGCATTTCCTTTTAGCTACATAAATAAAATAATAAAGACAACTCTTATTGAGAGCGGTGGAGGGAAAGGCCCTGTGAAACCCGGCAACCTTCAAACGAAATGTTTGAAACGGTGCTAATACCTGCAAAACGAATGTTTTGCATAATAAGAGGAGGAACGATTATGTCCCCCTCTTCAAAGTGAAGAGGGGGTTTTTATATTGATAGAAATGAGGGAGAGTCGTGAAATTACTAGATTTATTATCAAAAGGAATTGTAATAGGTGATGGTGCGGTTGGGACGTTATTGCATTCACATGGTTTGCAAAGTAGCTTTGAAGAATTGAATGTATCTGATCCAGACTTAATTATATCGATTCATAAACAATATGTAGCTGCTGGAGCAGATGTAATTCAAACGAATACGTATGGAGCAAATGAGGCGAAATTACGTATGTATGGTTTAGAAAATCAAGTTACAGAAATTAATAGAGCGGCAGTAAAACTAGCGAAAGCATCTGTGACAGATAAAAATGCAATTTTAGGAACAATTGGTGGTATGAAACATATCGGAGCTGTTACAACGACTGATATGGAAAGAGAGTTTATGTTACTTGAACAGGCAGGGGCTTTACTAGAAGAACAGGTTGATGGATTACTATTAGAAACTTTTTACGATGAATTTGAATTACTTCATGCCGTTAAAGTATTGCGTAAGCAAACGAATATTCCAATTGTTGCGCAATTAGCGTTACATGAAGCAGGTACGACTCAAAATGGAAATGATGTCAATGAAATATTAAAGCAACTTATAGATTACGGTGCAAATGTTGTTGGATTGAATTGTCAACTAGGGCCGCTTCATATGACGGAAGCTTTCAAAATGATATCGATTCCTCAAAATGGCTATTTATCAGCATACCCAAATGCAGGCCTCCCGAATTATGTGGATGGACGTTACGTATATGAGGGAAGCCCAGCTTATTTTGAAGCGATGACACCGAGATTTATTGAGCAAGGTATTCGGTTATTGGGTGGTTGTTGTGGTACGACTCCAGAACATATTCAAAGTATGAAGCGCGCTGTTGCGAATATTACCCCTGTAATAGAAAAAGACACGATTCAAAGGCCGAAAGTCGTTCATACGCATGAGAAACGTTCGAAGGCTCACGTCACTCTAGCAGAGAAAGCGAAAAAACAAACGACAGTTGTAGTGGAATTAGATCCACCGAAAACGTTAGATACACAGCGTTTTTTTGAAGGAGCAAGAGCGTTAAAAAGAGCGGGAGCAGATGCTATTACTCTAGCAGATAATTCATTAGCATCGCCTCGTGTTTCTAATATGGCGATGGGTGCGTTATTAACGAAGCATGATATCCCAGTATTGACGCATTTAACGTGTAGAGATCATAACGTCATTGGACTACAATCTCATTTGTTAGGTTTATCGGCGTTAGGGATGGAAGAAGTGTTAGCTTTAACTGGTGATCCAGCGCGCGTTGGTGATTTTCCCGGTGCCACTTCTGTATATGATTTATCCTCTATTGAGCTTATTAAAATGATTAAAGAAATGAACGATGGACGTTCAATTTTAGGGAAATCAATTGGACCGGCGACAAGGTTTTCTGTAGGCGGCGCATTTAATCCTCACGTGAGGCACTTAAAAGCAGCGGTTAAGCGAATGGAACGAAAAATAGATGCTGGAGCGGAGTATTTTTTAACTCAGCCAATTTACGATATCAAGTTAATTGAAGAAGTGTATGAAGCGACAAAGCATTTGGAACAACCTATTTTTATTGGAATTATGCCGTTAGTAAGTAAGCGGAATGCAGATTTTCTTCATTTTGAGGTGCCGGGTATTACTCTTCCTGAAGAAATAAGAGAGAGAATGGATGGACATGAAACGAAAGAGGCAGCAATTGAGGAAGGGATCCGCATTTCACAAGAATTGGTCGACGCAGCGATGAAATATTTTAATGGTATTTATCTTATTACACCATTTTTAAAGTATGAAATTACAGAACATCTTGTTAAATATGTAAGAGAAAAGCAAGAAGTGAAAGAAGGTATTAATTGATGAAGTGTATAGAAGAAAAATTAAAAAATAGCATTTTAATATTAGATGGTGCAATGGGGACAATGATTCAGCAAGAGGATTTAACTGCTGAAGATTTCGGAGGAGAAGAGTACGAGGGCTGTAATGAATATTTAGTGGAAACAAGACCAGACGTTATTTTAAAGATTCATAAAGCTTATATTGAAGCTGGAGCGGATATTATTGAAACAAATACATTTGGGGCAACGAATATTGTACTAAGTGATTATGATCTGTCTCATTTAGATGAAGAACTAAATGAAAAGGCAGCACTTTTGGCGAAGCAAGCTGTTAAAGAAAGCGGGAAGGAAGTATATGTTGCGGGAGCGATGGGACCAACAACGAAAGCAATTAGTGTTACAGGTGGTGTGACTTTTGAAGAATTGATTGAGGCTTATACAAGGCAGGCACGAGGATTATTAAAAGGAGCAGTTGATGTATTACTCGTTGAGACGAGTCAAGATATGCGTAACGTGAAAGCAGCTTATATTGGAATTCAAGCCGCTTTTGAAGAACTGAAAAAAACGGTTCCTATTATGATTTCAGGAACGATTGAGCCAATGGGAACGACTCTGGCTGGGCAAACAATTGAAGCTTTTTATTTATCAGTAGAACATATGAAACCATTATCTGTTGGGCTAAACTGTGCGACTGGTCCGGAGTTTATGAGGGACCATATTCGTTCACTATCTGATTTATCGGAGTGTTACATTTCTTGTTATCCAAATGCAGGTCTTCCTGATGAAGATGGACATTACCATGAATCTCCATCTTCTCTTGCTGAAAAGGTGAAGCGATTTGCTGAAGAAGGATGGGTTAATATTATTGGTGGTTGTTGTGGCACGACACCAGAACATATAAAAGCAATGAAATCCGCGCTAGCATCTCTTAGGCCTCGTGACCATCATGAGAGAGAAGGACATGGAATTAGTGGATTAGAAGCACTGCAATATGATGAGTCTATGAGACCGTTATTTGTAGGTGAAAGAACGAATGTTATTGGGTCACGTAAATTTAAACGCTTAGTAGCAGAAGGGAAATTTGAAGAGGCTGCTGAAGTGGCAAGAGCGCAAGTGAAGAAAAATGCTCATATTATTGACATTTGTATGGCAGATCCTGATCGCGATGAAATAGAAGATATGGAAAACTTCTTAGCAGAAGTTACGAAAGTTTTAAAAGTACCGATTATGATTGATTCAACAGATGAAAATGTGATGGAGCGAGCTCTTACTTATATTCAAGGAAAAGCTGTTATTAATTCAATTAATTTAGAAGATGGAGAAGAACGATTTAAAAAAGTGACACCGCTTCTTCAAAAGTATGGTGCCGCTATAGTTGTAGGAACAATTGATGAAGACGGTATGGCGGTTAGTGCGGAACGAAAGATAGAAATTGCGAAAAGAAGCTATGAATTACTTACAAAGAAGTATGGGATACGCCCGTCAGATATTATTTTTGATGCACTTGTGTTTCCAGTAGGGACAGGTGATGAAGAATATATTGGCTCAGCGGCAGCGACTATAGAAGGAATTCGCCTTATTAAAGAAGCGTTACCAGAGTGTTTAACGATTTTAGGTGTAAGTAACATATCATTTGGTTTACCACCGGCTGGACGTGAAGTATTAAATTCAGTCTTTTTATATCATGCTACGAAAGCAGGATTAGATTACGCGATTGTGAATACGGAAAAATTAGAACGCTATGCGTCGATTCCAGAGGAAGAAAAACGCCTTGCAGATGCATTACTGTTTGAAACGACGAAAGAGACGTTAGAAGAATTTACAAACTTTTACCGAGTTGCTAAAAAGAAAGATGTCGTTGTGCAAGAAACGTTAACGCTTGATGAAAGACTAGCAAATTATATTGTAGAAGGTACGAAACAAGGATTACACGAGGATTTAAGTCTTGCACTTGAAGAAGGAAGAAAACCTCTTGATATTATTAACGGTCCGCTTATGACAGGGATGGACGAGGTAGGACGACTATTTAATAATAATGAACTTATTGTTGCTGAAGTATTGCAAAGTGCCGAAAGTATGAAAGCCGCTGTAAGCTATTTAGAGCCACATATGGAATCTAGTGATAGTGCGAAAAAAGGGAAAGTATTGTTAGCAACAGTAAAAGGTGATGTGCATGATATTGGGAAAAATCTCGTTGAAATTATTTTAGCGAATAACGGATATGAGATTATTAATTTAGGAATTAATGTACGTTCGGATCGAATTGTTCAAGAAGTACAAGAAAAGAAGCCGGACATTATAGGCCTTTCAGGTTTATTAGTAAAATCAGCTCAACAAATGGTAACGACTGCTGAAGATTTAAAAGCGGCAAATATTGATGTGCCCATTGTTGTAGGTGGTGCAGCGTTAACGAGAAAGTTTACAGATAATCGGATTTCACCATCATATAAAGGACTCGTTTGTTATGCGAGTGATGCGATGACGGGGCTCGATATTATTAATAAGCTTCAAAAAGAAGAAGAGCGTGAGAAGATGAAGCAGGATAAAAAAGAACGTCATCTTCATATCGTAAAAAAAGAGGAGAAGAAAGTAGAAATTCCAGCAGTAATTGAGCCATTACCAAAATCAGAGGTTATGGTGCCTGATTCAACAAAACGAATTGTATTACGAGATGTTCCCGCCCTTCATCTCGCACCATTTCTGAATAGACAAATGCTACTTGGGCATCACCTTGGATTAAAAGGAAATGTGAAGAAGCTTTTGAAAGAGGGAGATAAGAGAGCACATGAATTAAATGATTTAATAGATGAATTATTGCAGGAAGGACAATCTTGGTTAAAGCCGAAAGCAGTGTATCAATTTTTCCCAGCGCAAAGCGACGGACAAAACATTGTAATATATGATCCAGAAGATCATACGCGTGTTATAGAGCGTTTCACATTCCCTAGACAAGGAAAGGCTCCCTATCGTACTTTAGGTGATTATTTGCGCCCAATAGGAGATGAGATGGACTATGTTGCTTTCTTATCTGTTACGGTTGGGGAAGGAGTTCGGGATATTGCTGAAGAGTGGAAGGCGAAAGGTGATTACCTACGTAGTCATGCCATTCAATCGTTAGCGCTTGAATTAGCGGAAGGACTTGCTGAAAAAACACATATGCTCATTCGTGACCGCTGGGGCATTCCGGACTCACCTGAACTGACGATGGAAGAACGTTTCCGTACGAAATATAGAGGAATACGAGTGTCATTTGGTTATCCGGCGTGTCCAGAACTTGCAGATCAAGAAAAGCTATTTCGCTTAATTCATCCAGAGGAAATAGGTATTTCATTAACAGAAGGATTCATGATGGAGCCAGAAGCGTCCGTAACGGCTATGGTATTTTCTCACCCTGAGGCAAGATATTTTAGTGTATTATAGTCTAGAAGGGGGAGACGTATGAAGAAAATAGTCTTTACAGGTGGCGGTTCGGCAGGACATGTAACACCTAATTTAGCCATTATCCCATATTTACAGGAAGACAACTGGGATATCTCTTATATTGGTTCTCACCAAGGTATTGAGAAAACGATTATAGAAAAGGAAGGCATTCCCTACTATAGTATTTCGAGTGGAAAGCTACGTCGTTATTTTGATTTAAAAAATATAAAAGATCCTTTTCTTGTAATGAAGGGTGTTATGGATGCGTATGTAAGAATTCGAAAACTAAAACCAGATGTGATTTTTTCAAAAGGCGGTTTCGTATCTGTACCAGTCGTAATTGGCGGATGGCTAAATAGAGTACCAGTTTTATTACATGAATCTGATATGACGCCAGGACTAGCAAATAAAATTGCGCTTCGTTTTGCTTCGAAAATATTTGTTACATTTGAAGAAGCAGCGAAACATTTACCGAAAGAAAAAGTAATATATACGGGGTCTCCTGTACGTGAAGAAGTGCTGAAGGGAAATCGTGAAAAAGGTTTAGCGTTTTTAGGTTTTTCACGTAAAAAGCCAGTTATTACGATTATGGGAGGCAGCTTGGGCGCGAAAAAAATTAATGATACGGCTCGAGAAGCATTACCAGAACTTCTTAAAAAGTATCAAATTGTTCACCTTTGCGGAAAAGGTAACCTTGATGAAAGTTTACAAAATAAAGAAGGATATAGACAATTTGAATATGTACATGGAGAACTGCCAGATATATTAGCGGTAACAGATTTTGTTATTTCACGCGCGGGCTCCAACGCAATTTTTGAATTTTTAACATTACAAAAGCCGATGGTTTTAATTCCATTATCGAAATTTGCAAGCCGTGGAGATCAAATATTAAATGCAGAGTCCTTTGAAAGACAAGGATATGCCTCCGTATTATATGAAGAAGATGTAAATGTAAAATCTCTTATAAAGTATGTCGAAGAATTAAATCAAAATAATGAGAAGTATAAAACAGCACTAAAAAAATATAATGGAAAAGAAGCAATTAAAACAATCATTCAAAATATTTCAGAGGCATGATGAAACAATCATGCCTCTTTTAGTAGGGTGAAAGATTCCAAGAATTGATATTTTTATGTTACAATAAAGTGAAACTTTAATCAGTTGGGTGCATCCCACATCTAACTTCTTTACTGTTACTGAATTTTGAGGAGGGAGTCTTACTGCCCTCAAATAGCGGGATAACAAATGGGTTAATAGGGAAATTCCAATTAATGAGGCGTGAAAATACGAATGGATTAGGAGTGACTGTGTTGGAGCTAAGTCTCTATGAAAATACTGCACTTATTATATGCTTTGTGTTGTACGTTGGTAGTGTTATTGTTTATATTTCAAGGAAATTTTCGCAAGAAAGAGAGCTTGAAAAGTCAGAGATAACAGCTGAACTAGAAATGTTAGCTGATGAAAGTTATAAAAAACAAAAAATAAAAGAAGACCATGAAGCATCCCATCATTTAAACGCAAATAAGTTTTAAAGATGGGGATTTTTTTTGAAGTTGTTCTTTATTGTAGCTATAACAAATAACGCTAAAAAGGAGTTTCCCCATACATAATGAAGGAGTGTATATAAATGAATTTTTATATCGCCTCAGGTTTCCAAAATAAACATCTTGTACGTTCCGTAGCAAATGAACTGAAACATGCAGGATGGCACCATACATATGATTGGACCAAAAACGAAAAAGCAGCAAATGAAGAACAATTAAGAGAAATTGGTCAGGCAGAACAAAATGCTGTAAAAGAAGCGGATGTATTTTTACTTATATTAGATGGCGGAAACGGGAGCCATACAGAGTTTGGAATGGCGATTGCACTAGAGAAAACGATATATGTATATCATGCAGGAAACCTGCTCCAAACAACGTTCTATCACTTGCCAGAAATAAATATTTTTGAAGGAGATGTAGCTGAGTTTGCATCTTATGTTATGAATCATGTGAAATAATAGTAACTACCTAAAAGGTTATAAAAGTGATCTTTTGGGTACAGTGATGATAAGAAACGTATATAAAGGAGTACATAATATGAAATTAGAAAATGGATGGGAAACGAGCTTTTTAGAAGTCGTACAAAATAGTGAATTTAAGAAAGAGGCACTTCTTAGTCAATTGCTTTGTCAGGATAGTGAAGAAGTAGAAGAGCTTGTGGATGATTACGGCTACGAAGAACTTGTTGAACGTGAACATGATGATGAGTTAGCTGAAATCTTAGGAGAAGAACTTTTTAGTGAGATGGAACGCCAAGTATTCTTATCTTCAAACCCAGAAGAAAAATTGATTTCATTCGTCAATGGATTAGGTTTTCATGTGTTAGATTGGATCGTTCTTCTTGAAACAGAATTTGGCATTGATAGTGCAAACTTTACATCAGATGCTGTGAAGGTGTTAGAAAAGCGTTTCAGACAGTTTCCATACATAGAGGACAAGACAATTTTTGATATGACATTTGGAGAATCGATGGATGTATTAGAATCTGTTACAGGATTACAACTAAAGGAAAAGATGAACGTATAATGAAAAAAGAACGTGATTGGATCACGTTCTTTTTTTACATAATAATAATTTTATCATCTAGTTTTGTCTGCCCGGTAAGAAGTGCGTTTAAATATTCCACTTTTCTTATACAAGCTTGTATATGTCTTTCAATCTCTTGTAACTCTGCTTGGTGATGCGTTTCAATTGGATGAATTTGTACGTTGAATTTTTCAAATTGACTACTATATGTTATTTCTGCATAGCCGCTCATAATATCGGTTTCGTTATGAAATAAAAATTGCCTCGTTTTGTCACAGAATGATACATCCTGAAAGCCATATACTTTTAATGCTTCAATTACTTTTTTAATCATTTTTGTATTCATTTTTTAACCCTCTTTACGAAGTTCTACTTATATATTATAACATAAAAAATTACATAGAAAGCGCTTCCAAGTGTATTTTATTATAAACTTTACGTTTCAATCACAAAAATGAAACAAAGAAAAAATAATTGTAAAGAAGGAAGGACTCTTTTATTGTTTCGTCATATATATAGAGAAATAGTGCAATGAAAGGAAATTTTCCGAGGTGGAGATCGTATTTCCAATTTGAGCGCAGTAAAAGAGGTGAGAATTTTGAACTTTGATATTGTAGGACAAAAAGCATATATAAAAGATGGACCGCATCGGAACCGAATTGGAATTGTAAAGAAAAATGAGACAAAATTAGCATCGCAGTTTGCTATTGTAATTGGAGAACAAGTCATTGATGTAGAGCTAAAGGATATCGTGTTAGTTGGAGTAGACGTAGGACAATTTCATAAATGGTGCGAACAAAATGGTTATTTGTGAAAAGGACGGGCTGTGAGATAATGAAATATATTTGAGGAAAGAGGATATGTTATTGTATTCTCTTTTTCTATGTTTAAGGAGGCGAAAATGAAATATAAAGAACAGGAGTTTACGTTGGAGTTAAAAGAGAACATTCAATGTATGGAGAAGGAAATAGAGCGAATATCACTTAAACTGCATAAAGAGTATTCACATTTATACATAGAAAAACACATGGAATTAGATATGGGATTTGCAAGAGAAAAAGAGAATCCCTTTGAGGTGGGTTATTATTCATCAGTTGCTATAGCTATATTAGATGAAGAAAAAGAGCTGATTTGATTTCATAATATTCCAATTTGGAAATGTGAAAGAATCTTTTTAGGAATGCCAATTCAATCAAACATTTTGGGGAGTAAGAAAGTAGGGGAACTCGCTGATGAATCTTGTTATGAGATTGAGGAAGAGTTAAAAGAGCAACTAGAAGAATACTTAGAGTGATAATTCTCAAGATAAAATCTATAAAGAGGGGACGGAATAAAAAAGACGCTAACAATTGTATGTTAGCGTCTTTTTTCATTATGAAGCAATTTCACCAGTTTTTGTATCATCTTGATTGTACGTATCTTGATCTAATTCACCAAGCCATTTACTTGAAATAAGACCTGCTGTCATAGAGCCACTTACGTTAAGAGCTGTACGCCCCATATCGATTAATGGCTCAACCGAGATAACTAGAGCAACAATACCGATTGGTAAGTTCATTGTAGATAGTACGATTAAAGCTGCGAATGTTGCGCCGCCACCAACTCCAGCAACACCGAATGAGCTAATAGCAACAACAGCGATTAAAGTTAAAATAAATTGTGGTTGTAATGGATCAATTCCTACAGTTGGAGCGACCATCATTGCAAGCATTGCTGGATAAATACCTGCGCAACCGTTTTGTCCGATAGATACCCCAAATGAAGCTGCGAAGTTTGCAATTCCTTCGGAAATACCAAGCTTTTCTTTTTGCGCTTCAATATTTAATGGCATCGCACCAGCACTAGAGCGAGATGTGAATGCAAATGTTAATACAGGGAACACCTTTTTTAAATATTGAATTGGATTTAAACCAGATAGCGCAATTAATAATAAGTGGATAACGAACATTACGATAAGTGCTACGTAAGACGCTAACACGAAGTTGCCAAGTTTTAAAATAGCATTTATGTCGCTACCAGCAACTGTTTTTGCCATAAGAGCTAATACGCCGTATGGAGTAAGGCGTAAAATTAATGTTACCATACGCATTACGATTGCATATACAGCATCAAGCATCTTCTTAAATAGCTCTGCTTGTTCTGGATATTTTCGTTTTACACCTATAAAGGCAATGCCGATAAAGGCTGCAAATATTACGACAGAAATTGTTGATGTTGGACGAGCGCCTGTTAAATCAAGAAACGGATTTGTAGGTAATAGCTCTAATAATTTATCTGGAATTGTTGTCTTTTCAATAGAAGTAAATCTTTCTTCAACTAGTTTCAGACGAGCAGATTCTGCATCACCTTGTTGTAGGCCGGTTGCAGATACATCAAATCCTGCACTTGCAGCGATACCGACAGCTGCAGCGATTCCTGTAGTAAGAATTAAAATACCGATAATAAGGCCACTAATTTTACCAAGGTTTTTCGTTAACTGTAATTTTGTAAATGCTGAAATAATAGATACTAAAATAAGTGGCATAACGATCATTTGAAGTAATTTTACATAACCGTTACCGATTAAGCCAAACCAAGTATTTGATTCAATAATTACTTTAGAAGTTGGCTCATAAATAAATTGTAATATAAGACCGAATAAAATTCCGACTCCTAAAGCGGTAAATACACGTTTATTAAAAGATACATGCTTACGTTGCATATAATATAATACGCCAACTAAGATGAGCATGACTGCAACGTTAATTCCGACAAGCAGTGTATTCATGTTGATTCCCCCTAATTCCAATCTGTTATATAGAATATAAGGTAATAAAACCTATAAGTCAACTAGGAAATTCCGGAATTAAAAAAAAGATGGCAAAATGCCATCTTTTAATGTCCAGCCCCAGGCACAAGTAAGAATGTCGTGTAGTATGTAAATCCTATGAAGAAAACAGTTAAATATGCCCCAAATACGTATATATACATACGCTCTGTTAATTTTAAATAGCTTAAAAGTACGAAGAAACCTGTTTGTCCTAAAAATAGTAGTGCGGCCGGTTGCATATCCCCTACGTAAAACATAACCGAGAAAATTCCAGTCCAAAAGCCGAGAACGCGAAACATGCGCTCCATGCCATCTCCCTCCTTTTCTAAAAAAAGTAAACCTCACCTCATTATAGTTTATTTTTCTTACTATTGTAAATATTCGTTCATATAAAAAGAAGCCAATTATTATTGGCTTCTTTTTATATGAAAAATTAAATTGTTAGTTTATAATTACAAGATTTACATCCATCTAATAGACTATCATTTCGAGTTAATTCCATGTTAGGGAATAGGATTTCAAAAATCCCTTTCATCATATCTCCGTGCATGTTACAAATTTCAGTTGGATGATGAACAGCAACTTCTTTAAATGGACAATTGTGTACATCATAGAAAATTTTTGTTCCATCTGCACTTAATTCAAATGCAGGTGATAAGCCAGCTGTTGAGAAAGCTTCTTTTGCAATTTGAACTTTTTGTTCCACTGTTAAAGCATCTTCACTCACATTTAAACGTTGCATATGTTGTTGCATTAATTCAGCTCCGAATTGTTTTCCTGTTTCGTATAGCGCTTTTTCACCAGCAGCGCCAAGACTAAGTAAAGAATTAAATGCGATTCTTGCTAACAATTGATAATCACGGAATGGAAATTGTAATTGGATAACATCTTCAGATAAGACATACAATCTGCTCGGTCGTCCGCCTTTTCCAGTTTTCTTCGTTTCCGATTTTAGCATATGAACATCTTCTAGTTTAGATAAATGTAAACGCGCTACGTTTGGATGAATGTCAAACTCATCTGCAATTTCTTGTACCGTTACGTAACTATGTTTTTGCGAAATATATTTATAAATGTAATAACGAGTTGGGTCAGATAATACACCTGTAATTTTTAAAGCTTGTTCCATGAGGATCTCCACCTTTATCACTTTATCCAAGATAATAACATTATAATACAGATAAACATGAGTATAGGTAATTTCAGACAATAATTCGGAAATTGTTCATAATTTCACAAACATATTTTTCCTTTTTCCTCTATTGAAAATACAAAAGTCCAAATTTTTATTGCGCATGTTTTCATGCTATATACATAGTGAGGAGGGAAAAGTGATGAATGGGATTGAAATTTTTGCGAATGCAATTTTAAAAGAAGCGTGTAGGGTACAAGCGTCAGATTTACATATTGTGCCCCGGCAGAAGGATGTAGCGGTTCAACTACGTATAGGAAAAGATTTAATGACGAGACAGTGTATTGAAAAGGAGTTTGGAGAAAAACTTGTCTCACATTTCAAATTTTTAGCATCTATGGACATAGGCGAGAAACGGAAGCCACAGAATGGTTCGTTGTATTTGCAAATTGATGGACAAGAAGTGTATTTACGCCTTTCAACACTTCCAACAGTATATCAAGAAAGTCTCGTTATTCGCCTTCATTTACAAGCATCTGTTCAGCCCTTATCACATCTTTCGTTATTTCCAAGTACGGCAGCAAAACTACTCTCGTTTTTACGCTATTCACAGGGGCTACTTGTGTTTACTGGACCGACTGGATCTGGGAAGACGACGACAATGTATGCATTATTAGAGGTAATTAGAAAAAAGAAAACACGTCGCATCATTACACTTGAAGATCCGGTTGAAAAAAGAAGTGACGATGTATTACAAATTCAAATAAATGAAAAAGCGGGTCTCACATATGAAACAGGATTAAAGGCTATTTTACGTCATGATCCAGATATTATTTTAGTCGGTGAAATCCGTGATGAAGAAACAGCAAAAATAGCTATAAGAGCAAGTTTGACAGGACATTTAGTAATGACAACACTGCATACGAATGATGCGAAAGGAGCAATCATTCGCTTCATGGATTATGGTATAACGAGGCAAGAGATTGAACAGTCTTTATTGGCTGTAGCTGCACAGCGACTTGTCGAATTGAAGTGTCCGTTTTGCAGAGGAAAGTGCTCAACTTTATGTAAATCAATGAGGCAAGTAAGGCAGGCTAGCATATATGAGCTACTATATGGATATGAGTTAAAACAAGCGCTTAAAGAAGCTGGTGGAGAATGTGTTACTTACAAACATGAGACTTTAGAATCGTCAATACGAAAAGGATATGCTTTAGGTTTTTTAGAAGAAGATGTTTATGTTTAAGAAAACTTGGAGTTTAAGTGATCAAGTAGTATTGTTGAAACGTTTAGGAGAATTATTAGAAAAAGGCTACTCTCTTTTACAAGCATTAGAATTTTTACAGTTTCAATTACCTGTAGAAAAGAAAGTACAATTGCAGCGCATGATTGAGGGGTTAAAAGATGGGAAAAGTCTACACGATTCTTTTCATCAGTTAAAGTTTCATCAGGACATGTTAAGTTATTTATTTTATGCCGAGCAACATGGTGATATTTCTTTTGCTTTGCAACAAGGAAGTGCACTTCTTTATAAGAAAGATAAGTATAGGAGAGACATGATGAAAATAATGCATTATCCTATGTTTTTGATGTTTTTTCTACTAATCATGCTCTTTATTTTTAAACTCATTTTATTACCTCAGGTTGAAATGGTTTATAGTTCGTTCGGTTCTAATACACCACTACTTACAGAAAAAATTTTAAGTGCAATAAAACTGCTACCTTACATTATTTTAACCGCTATTTTAACTGTTATTATTGGAGGTATTTTATACATGTTGTATTTTAGGAAACTTCCACATATTAGACAGGTAAAAATTATGCTTCGTATTCCCCTCATCAAAACATTTCTTATTTTAAAGCATTCACATTATTTTGCTACTCAGTTGAGTGGTTTATTAAATGGTGGACTATCAGTATGTGAAGCTTTAACAATAATGATGGAGCAAAGATATCATCCGTTCTTTAAATATGAAGCGAGCCGGATTGAAAGACAATTAATTGGAGGAGAACAGTTACAATCTATCATTGCTAAAAGTGGGTATTACGAGAAAGAACTTTCTTATGTTATTACGCATGGACAAGCAAACGGCAATTTAGGGATTGAATTAGGTGACTATAGCGATCTTATTATGGAAAAGATGGAACGGAAAATTAAACATATGTTAGTTATCATTCAGCCTATTTTATTTACATGTATTGGAGGAATCGTTGTCCTTATGTACTTAGCGATGATTATGCCGATGTTTCAAATAATGAATTCTATTTAGGGGGCATTTGTATGCAGAATGAGGAAGGGTTTACTCTGTTAGAGATGCTATTAGTAATGGTTGTCATAACTATATTATTACTATTAATTATTCCGAATGTAGTTACACAGCGCTCATCGGTCCAAGGAAAAGGTTGTGCAGCTTACGTGAAATCTATAGAAGCGCAAATACAAGTATATCAATTACAACATAATAAAATTCCATCGTTAAAAGAACTGACAGATGAAAAGTATATTACAACTGATAAGTGCCCGAATGGCGAATCTATTCATATTTCAGATGATGGCGCAGTATCAATTAGGGCATTGTGAAACAACAGGGGTTTACTTTTTTAGAAATGTTACTCGTTTTATTTGCTATTTCTGTATTAAGTATAGTTACGTATTTTAGTGTTCATTCCTTATACGAGCGACAAAAAGTTGAACAATTTTTGAGACAGTTTTCAAATGATATTTTGTATATGCAGCAATTAGCGATAAACCGTCAAAAGCACTATACATTACGTTGGCATAAAGATAGAAATATGTATGCTATAAAAGAGTCAGGTACAAAGTATTATATCGTCAAGCGAGAGTATGAAGAAGATATACAAATTGATTTGCATACGTTTCCAAATCCGATGACATATAATCCAAGTGGAAATATTAATAGAGGTGGTACGATTATAATTTCGTATCGAAATTATAAATATGAAATTGTATTTCAGCTTGGAAGAGGGAGATTTACGTATCGTGAAATGTCAAAAAGGATCCATAATGGCTGAAATGATTGTATCGTTAAGTGTTTTAATGATGGCTGTATCGTTACTACTACCGCAAACAGTATTAGTTATGCAAGAAAGAAAAAATATACAAATTCGTTATAAGGCAACTGGATTATTAAAAAAAGAAGCAGCTATATATATGTATGGAAATGAAGACAAGCGAATAATAGAAAAGAATATAAATGGAATTGTGTATTACACATATTGGGGAGGCAATGAAGTTTGTACTGTGTGGAGAGATGTGAAAGACAGAATGATGGAACAATGCTTTTATGTAGGAGAAAAAATAAATTAGAATTTGGTTTTTCATTAATAGAAATGATTGTATGTCTGTTTCTATTATCAATATTTTTTTTGCTCTTTCCCCGCCTACATTTCATTGAAATGGAAAATAAACAGTCGAAAGGGTTAAATGATTGGGAGTGGGATGTGTATTTAGGGCAAATGCAATTGGAGTTTCGTGAAGTATCATCTGGAGAACAGCTAGCATTTGAAAATGGAGAAAGTATTTTACGATTCCGATCGCGTAATGGGAGTGAAGTATCGTATGAAAAAGAGAATAGTCGTCTTATAAGAAAGGTAAATAGGCGCGGGAGGGAAGTTGTTTTACAAAATATTGGAACGGTTTCTTACAAACTAACACCTCATGTACTCATTATAAATGTGAAAGATACTAGTGGGAAAATATATGAAGGTGTAGTTATGCGATATAGCGAAATAGGAATAAACGTATGAGAAAGCAAAATGGATTTACAATGCCTGGAACGATTATCTTTCTTATTTTATTAACTTCTTTTTTTATATACGAAACAAATATGTTGTTTACAGATAAAAAATTTTATATAGAAATAGAACAAAAGTTTTTATTGGATGAATTACTTAACCGATCTATTACAGATATAAAAAAAGATTTACAGCAAAAAGAAAAAGAAGGTACATTTTTCTTTCAGTATGAAAAGGGAGAAGCGAGTGGAAATTATGTCTTTGAAAATGATTTAATTCTCGTTACGTTGCAGTGCACACTCAAACAGGAAGCTTTCTATACGGTAGGTTTTCGGTATAGAAAAAAGGATGGGAAAATAGTCGATTGGATAGAAGGATAATATGTAAAATATATGTAAATAAATCAAGGTTTCCTATTGTAAATTAAATTGATTTTTTAGAAGAAATGGATAAATATAATGATTAAAAGTTTAAATTTTCTCAAAAAAGAGAAAGGTAGAAAGAATATGATATATTCATGCTATCCAATCATTATTTTTAGGGAGAATAGGGAAATGACAAACAACAATCAAATAGGTGAAAATAAGGAACAAACTATTTTTGATCATAAAGGAAATACGATTATGACAGAAGATAGAGAAATACACATTATTTCAAAATTCGAAGAACCTCTTATTGTCGTATTAGCAAATGTACTAAGTGATGAAGAGTGTGATGAATTAATTAAAATGTCTAAAAATAAAATGAAGCGTTCTAAAGTTGGTTCATCACGTGATGTAAATGATATTCGAACAAGTAGCGGTGCATTTTTGGAAGACAATGAACTTACTTCAAAGATTGAAAAACGAATTTCATCTATCATGAATGTTCCTGCGTCGCATGGTGAAGGATTGCACATTTTAAATTATGAAGTGGATCAACAATATAAAGCACACTATGATTATTTTGCGGAACATAGTAGATCAGCTGCTAACAATCGTATTAGTACGCTTGTAATGTACTTAAATGATGTAGAAGAAGGCGGGGAAACGTACTTCCCGAAATTAAATCTTTCTGTACATCCTAGAAAAGGAATGGCAGTATACTTTGAGTATTTTTATCAAGATCAATCACTAAATGAGCTTACGTTACATGGAGGGGCACCTGTAACGAAAGGCGAGAAATGGATTGCAACGCAGTGGGTGAGAAGAGGTACTTATAAGTAAAAGCGAATGTTACGTTTTGTTCTTCATAGTATAAGAACAAAACGTTTTTTTATTAAACAAAGTAGCATCTTTCGTTATAATAACAATTAATAAATGACGATTGAGAGGACAGAAAATGAAATCTATATACATAACCGGCTATATGGGAGCAGGGAAAACAACAATTGGAAAAGCGTTAAGTCAAGAACTTCAAATGGATGTTGTAGATACTGATCAAAAAATCGAAGAGAAGCAAGAGAAGGCAATTCGTGATATTTTTGCCGAAGAAGGCGAAACGGCTTTTCGGGAATATGAAAGCGAAATGTTACGTTCGCTACCAGTCCATAATGTCATTATTACAACTGGTGGGGGAATTATTGAACGAGCAGAAAATCGCAAGTGGATGAAAGAGAACGGAACTGTCGTGTATTTATATTGTGATCCGCATGTAATTGCAGAAAGGCTTCGTGAAGATACGACACGTCCACTATTTCAAAAGAAAGATATAGATGCATTTGTAACGAAATTTGAATTACGCCGAGCTTATTATGAAGAGGCTCATATTCATATCGATACGACAAATAAGTCTGTAAAGCAAATTATGAATGAATTAAAGGAAAAGATTAATGTATAAAAAAGTGGACATACTAATCAAGTAGAGGTGATGATAATATGTCTACTAATGATTATGTTCGCTTTGTGACGCAGCAGTTTGTGTCGTATATGGATGCTCCAAAAGAAGATCGAAAACAAAAGAAAGAACAACGCCGTGCTGAAAAAGAGCCATTTATGAATAAGTGGTTTGGTGTTATGCCGCTGAGTGCTGCTTTGTTTTATCGAAATGTAAAAAGTAAAAGAAAAAAATCAAGTTAAATTTTAGTCATATGTCTAGCAAAATAAAGATGCCCTAGTGTCGTAATACACTAGGGCATCTTTGTTTACTGCACGGATTCTTGTTCTTCCGTAACGGCATGTATTTTATTGTTCACCCATACAAATCCTATTCCGATACAAATAGAAATGCCCCATCCGACAGCGGTCATAATCGCTCTCATTTCACCATAGCCATCTACACCAAAAACAGAGATGAAATAAATTTTTAAAAAGCTTTTTAATATAAATTGTAGCCCGAAAAATAACGTTAAATATTGCAGTGCTGGATATATACGACTATCACGATAAAGCTCACGACTTTTATCGCGATCATGGCCTTGCAGCGCTGCAATATCTGCTGCGAAATATAACATAAGTGGTTTTTTTATAAAAATTGTACATATAACAATAATGCCGAGTACGATGTGATAATACGCATCGTTCCATAACATTCGTTCAGCTGATCCAGATAATAGATCTACCGTTGTATTAGAAATGAGTGTAATTAAAATAAAGAACCCTGTTACGTTAAACTGTTTTTCTTTTTTAAAGGTATACAGTGTATAAATAATCCCCGGAACAGAGGAAAGTAACATCGCGTAATAAGGATCGATATAAGGTTTTGCAAATTTCCAAATGAGGAATGGGATTACGAGATAAAAGACAAGATCTAATATAGCTTTTTTATTTTGATTCATACAAAGCCTCCTTAAGTCATACATATATTTTATAATATAATTTCTGAAAATTGTATAAGGTTTAATGGGAAAAGAAAAAATATATCAATTTTCGAGGGGGTAGTAGATTGAAAAAAATTGCCCCTAGCGTAGTAAGTTTTTTTAGTATATAATAAAGGAAACGCTTTCATTTTTAATTTGTTCACAAAATGGACGGAAAATCACATATTTACTATCGATATGTTGCTTTATAATGAAACTAATTAAATATACATGCATACAATATTGTGAAATAAATAACATAAATAATCTATATAAATGTAAACGTTATCAAAAGAGAGAGGTGGAGACAATGAGTAAATTTTTCTTCAATCATAATCCAGCAACAGTAGAGGATGGAAGGCTTGTTAAATATGCTGAAATTATTTATGGAGAAGGTGGCCGTTCTGTATTAGAAAATTTAATGGTGAAGGCATCTATCAGATTGCGTGATCGTTATCCGAATAAATCTGACGAGCAGATCTCGAACCTAGTAAATAAAGGCATCCATGATATGTTTCAAAAATATGTGAGCGAGTAAGAGTGGCCAATGGCTGCTCTTATTTTTTTGTATAAGGATTGTAACTCTAGCTGAAAATAAACATGTATTCTGAAAAACGTAAAAAGGAGTGGGAAAGATGAGCAATGGAATTGGACGTTCGAAAGAAAATCTTCCAACTGATGCAAATCATGTGAGCGCGAAGGATCGTGCGTATCAAAAACGCATGGCAAAGCAAAAACAACAAGAGCGTAATGAGGATAGAGAGTAACTCGAAATAAAGCTCCTTCTAAAGCAGAAGGAGCTTTATTTTGATAGAAAATGATTCGCGGTAACATAAAAGAGTCCACCGTTAATAATTTGCACTGTAATACGTGGTTCATACTGTTCTTGCAGAGCTTGTTTTTCAATTTCATAGCTCTCAGGAAGTTCGTCACTTTCTTCATAAAAACGGTTTAAAAGGTCTAAATCATGATTCCAACGCACTCTTGCTTCTTTTGCCCACGTATGGTCATCTTCTGCAATTATATTTTTTAAAGCGTCTTCTATGCGTTGTAAACCGCTTTGAGGTTTAATGATGGGCGAGAGCGTAAAACAAAAATCAGGTATTTTTGGTGTAAGTTTAATGTTTGTTAATGTTTCATGAAAGTTTGCCATCATTGTTCCAGAAATGAGATGAATACCAATCGAGTGAAGGATGTCTTTTTTTCGATCACATTGATAGGAAACTTTTATATTAATACCGAGCCAAGGGTGGAGCGGTGTATGTGTTGCTCCATTATGTCTTACATCCTCATATAAACGTATGTATGAGCCTAATTCTTTTGTCGTTTGGAAAATTTGATGTAGACGTGGTGAACCGTAGTGAATAAGCTCACCATCATTTTCTTTATTTTCTGGATTTGTAATAAGAGTAAGGCGCATCGGATTCGGTACGCCTCCTGTTTTCTCAAGATAGTGCCAATAAAAAGGGCGATTCATTAATAATTTATCCATCTCAATTGTTAACTGTACATCTAATAAATGAGGAGAACGTTCTAAAATTTCACAGTTATTCGCCTCAAAGAAATTGTATAAGTAATTATGAATTTCATGTTGCTGCATAGCCTTGCACCTCAGCTTCATTTCGTTTCGCAAAGTCGATAATAGATGTTAAGTTTTCCATCTTAATTCTAATTTCACCTTCGCTTTTTGATTGCGCGAAAATTTCTTGAATGTGCGCGTCGATGTTTTTCATATTAATTCTCGTTAAAATTTCATCGAGTTCACCGATAACACGCTCGAATAAGTTGATTTTTTCATATAACAGTTTCAGAATATGTTCTTCAACAGTATGCTTTGTAGCTAAGTTATAAATATGAACATCATTCTTTTGACCGAGACGGTGAATACGTCCGATTCTTTGCTCAAGACGCATTGGATTCCATGGCAAATCATAATTGATCATATGGCTACAAAACTGTAAGTTAATGCCTTCTCCGCCAGCTTCCGTTGCAATTAACACTTGGGCACGATTTTGGAAAAGTTCCTTCATCCAATCTTTCTTCCCGCGTTTAAATCCGCCGCGGAATGGGACAGAAGAAATACCGTGTTGTTGTAAAAACCATTGTAAGTACATCTGTGATGCTCGGTATTCCGTGAAAATGACGACTTTATCGTCAATTTCTTTTATAAGCTCTAGAGCTTTAGTTGCTTTCGAGTTGAAAGGAATATGATTAATTTTGTCCATTAGCACATCGATATGTGGATCTTTTATATAATGTTCATTTTCTTTCTGTCTTTTTTCTACATGCTTTTTCAATGAATAGTAAACAGCCTCACGACTACTACACGCTTCCCGTTTTAACGTTAACGATGAGAAAGCAGATGTGAAGGCGTCTTGTCCTCGCCAATTTTCGATATCATTATATAGAGCTTGTTCTTGTTCATTAAACTCAACAAAAATTGTACGTACATGTCTCTTCGGCCAATCGATACCGGTATTATGTCGTCTATTTCGCACCATTACTTTGTTAATGAGAGCTTTTAAGTCTTCATCTGATTCGGCTGAACGATTTTTGGAAGCGTAATATTCTTCAAAGTTTGATTGATTGCCTAGATGTCCTGGCTTTAATAAAGAAACAAGGTTAAAAATTTCATCAATCTTATTTTGAACAGGAGTAGCGGTTAGTAATAAACAAAACTTCTTTTTTAATCGTTGTGCAAATTCATAGTTTTTTGTTTTATTATTTTTCAGTTTATGTGCTTCATCGATAATAATAAGGTCATATTCTAAGTTCAACACGATATCGCGATGTGGTGAACGTTTCGCAGTATCAATTGATGATACGATTACGTCAGCTTGTTCCCACGAGTAGCTTTTCTTTTGTGCTACAGCGGGAATGAAAAACTTTGTATTCAGCTCGTATGCCCATTGTGATACGAGAGAAGCTGGGACAAGTATAAGTACCTTTTTCACAAGCCCGCGGACCATGTATTCTTTCAAAATAAGTCCAGCTTCGATTGTTTTTCCAAGACCTACTTCATCTGCTAGAATCGCTTTACCATTCATTTGTTCAATTACATTTTGAGCGACTTCTAATTGATGCGGAAGCGGTGTGAAATGGGATAAATGTTTCGGTGCTTGTAGTCCATCAAAAGTAGGAACAAGTAACGATTTTTCTGTTTCATAAGCTAAGTGATATAAATCCCAGTTTGTCCAAGGACCATCTTCATCAATTCTATTTAAAAAATTGTTTTGCCACGTCCGATCTACGGAAATATCGACATTCATTACGACTCTCCCACCTTTTATAAACTAAAGTAATTATTTTTTAATGTATGATGATTTGCCTTAAAAGAAGGCATAATTATCGTTATTAAAGGCTATATGATAGACAATAATAAAGTATTAAATCTCAAAAGCTGTATTTATTGTGTTTTAACATAAAAAATTCTAAATTATTTTTTATGCTAGAATATTGATGAAATATAGCGAATGATGTTAGGATAATGGTGTGAAATGTGTGGAATCTTTCGTATTTTATCCAAGAAAGTGATTTTTTATTTACGCTTTCATAAAAAAATATAATGAGATTCCGTATATCCTATCTTTTCAGAATGAAAATGTTTAGAAAAGGGAAGCAACTTTTATTGATTTGTCAAAGCATAAGGGGGAGAGAGCATGATTACATTACAACGTACACCGTTATTTGATGTATACGCGAAGTATGGTGGGAAAACAATCGACTTCGGTGGTTGGGAATTACCAGTTCAATTTTCAAGCATTAAAGAAGAACACGAAGCTGTACGTACAGCTGCAGGTTTGTTCGATGTGTCTCATATGGGAGAAGTTGAAGTAAAAGGTGTAGATAGTTTAGCATTTTTACAACGTGTTGTTACAAATGACGTATCTACCTTAAAGGTAGGGGGCGCACAATATACAGCTATGTGCTACGAAAATGGTGGTACAGTAGATGATTTATTAATCTACAAACGTGGTGAAGAAGACTATTTATTAGTAATCAATGCATCAAATATCGAGAAAGATTACGAATGGTTAGCAAGTCATGTAATTGGCGATGCGACAGTAGTCAATGTTTCTAGTGAAGTTGCACAGCTTGCAATTCAAGGACCAAAAGCAGAAGGCATTTTACAAAAAGTTGTGTCAGAAGATTTGAAAGAAATTAAGTTCTTTAAATTTAAAAACGATATTCTTGTAGATGGAATTCCAGCACTTGTATCTCGTACAGGTTATACAGGTGAAGATGGATTCGAAATTTACTGTAAGAGTGAAGATGCTGCAAAACTTTGGGAGAAACTTCTTGAAGTTGGAGCAGAAGAGGGCTTAAAAGCATGTGGTTTAGGTGCTCGTGATACACTTCGATTCGAAGCAACATTACCACTTTATGGACAAGAATTATCAAAAGATATTACACCGATTGAGGCTGGAATTGGCTTTGCGGTAAAAACAAATAAAGAAGCAGACTTCTTTGGAAAAGCAACGTTAAAAGAGCAAAAAGAAAACGGTGCGCCTCGTAAATTAGTCGGCATCGAAGTAATCGAACGTGGAATTCCTCGTACGCATTACCCTGTATTTATTGGTGAAGAAAAAATTGGGGAAGTAACAAGTGGTACACAATCTCCAACGTTAAAGAAAAGCATTGGTTTAGCACTAGTTGATGTAAAATACGCAGCAGTTGATACAGAAGTAGAAATTGAAATTCGTAATAAACGCGTCAAAGCAGTAGTTGTTCCAACACCATTTTACAAACGTTCAAAGTAACGGGGAGAGGGGTAGATTTCATGTTGCATCGTTATCTTCCAATGACAGAAGAAGACAAAAAAGAAATGTTACAAACGATCGGCGTTCAAACGATCGATGAATTATTCTCTGATATTCCAGAGAGTGTTCGTTTTAAAGGGGATTTAAAAATTAAAGAAGCAAAATCAGAGCCAGAGCTTTTAAAAGAGCTATCTCAAATGGCTAGTAAAAATGCTAACTTAAAAGAATACGCTTCTTTCTTAGGAGCAGGCGTATACGATCATTATGCTCCAGTAATTGTAGATCATGTTATTTCTCGCTCAGAATTTTATACAGCTTACACACCATACCAACCGGAAATTTCACAAGGGGAATTACAAGCAATCTTTGAATTCCAAACAATGATTTGTGAATTAACAGGAATGGATGTAGCAAACTCTTCTATGTATGACGGGGGTACAGCTTTAGCTGAAGCGGCAATGTTAGCAGCTGGCCATACTCGCAAAAAGAAAATTCTTGTATCTAGCGCGGTTCATCCAGAATCAAGAGCAGTACTTGAAACGTATGCAAAAGGTCAAAATCTTGAAGTTGTTGAAATTAATCATAAAGATGGTGTAACAGATTTAGACGTATTACAAAGTGAAGTAGATGATACAGTTGCTTGTGTAATCGTTCAATATCCAAACTTCTTCGGACAAGTTGAAAAATTAGCTGATATTGAAAAAATCGTTCATCAACAAAAATCATTATTTATCGTTTCTTCAAATCCATTATCATTAGGCGCATTAACACCACCAGGGAAATTTGGTGCTGATATTGTAATCGGTGATGCACAACCATTCGGTATTCCAACGCAGTTTGGTGGACCGCACTGTGGTTACTTTGCAACAACGAAAGCATTTATGCGTAAAATTCCAGGACGTCTTGTTGGACAAACTGTAGATTCAGATGGTAAACGTGGATTTGTATTAACGTTACAAGCACGTGAACAGCATATTCGTCGTGATAAAGCGACATCTAACATTTGTTCAAACCAAGCGTTAAATGCATTAGCAGCTTCTGTTGCAATGACGGCACTTGGCAAACAAGGTGTGAAAGAAATGGCACGTCAAAACATTTCTAAAGCACAGTATGCAAAACGTCAATTTGAAGCGAAAGGCTTCACAGTAACATTTGCTGGACCATTCTTCAATGAGTTTGTTGTAGATTGCAAACGTCCAGTGAAAGAAGTAAACGATGCATTATTACAAAAGAATATTATCGGTGGTTACGATCTAGGCCGTGATTATAAAGAGTATGAAAACCATATGCTTGTAGCAGTAACTGAGCTTCGTACAAAAGAGGAAATTGACACACTTGTAAACGAAATGGGGGCTATCCAATGAAGAACCAAGACCAAGCACTTATCTTTGAAGTGAGTAAAGAAGGACGCATAGGATATAGCTTACCCAAATTAGATGTAGAAGAAGTGAAACTAGAAGATGTGTTTGAGAGCGATTATATTCGAGTAGAAGATGCAGAGCTACCAGAAGTATCTGAACTTGATATTATGCGCCACTATACAGCACTTTCAAACCGTAACCACGGTGTTGATTCTGGATTCTATCCACTTGGATCTTGTACGATGAAATATAATCCGAAAATTAATGAGAGTGTAGCTCGTTTCGCAGGATTTGCAAATATTCATCCACTGCAAGATGAAAAGACAGTACAAGGTGCAATGGAATTAATGTACGACTTACAAGAGCATTTAATTGAAATTACAGGTATGGATACTGTTACTTTACAACCAGCAGCTGGTGCACACGGAGAATGGACAGGTTTAATGTTAATTCGTGCATACCATGAAGCGAATGGTGACTTTAACCGTACGAAAGTAATTGTACCTGACTCTGCTCACGGAACGAACCCAGCATCTGCAACTGTAGCTGGTTTTGAAACAATTACAGTAAAATCAAATGAAAATGGCCTTGTTGACTTAGAAGACTTAAAACGTGTTGTAAACGAAGAAACAGCAGCACTTATGTTAACAAATCCTAATACATTAGGTCTATTCGAAGAAAATATTTTAGAAATGGCAGAAATCGTCCATAATGCAGGCGGTAAATTATACTATGATGGTGCAAACTTAAATGCGGTATTAAGCCAAGCACGCCCAGGAGATATGGGATTTGACGTTGTGCATTTAAACCTTCATAAAACATTTACAGGTCCTCACGGCGGTGGTGGCCCAGGTTCTGGTCCAGTAGGTGTGAAAGCTGATTTAATTCCGTACTTACCAAAACCGATTTTAGAGAAAACGGAAAGTGGTTATCACTTCAACTACGACCGCCCAGAAGCAATTGGTCGTGTGAAACCATTCTATGGTAACTTCGGAATTAACGTTCGTGCATACACGTATATTCGCTCTATGGGTCCAGATGGTTTGCGTGCAGTAACGGAGTATGCTGTATTAAATGCGAACTATATGATGAGAAGATTAGCGCCATTCTATGATCTTCCATTCGATAGACATTGTAAGCATGAATTTGTATTATCAGGTCGTCGTCAAAAGAAACTTGGTGTACGTACATTAGATATTGCAAAACGTCTGCTTGATTTTGGTTACCATCCACCAACAATTTACTTCCCATTAAATGTGGAAGAATGTATTATGATTGAGCCGACAGAAACAGAATCAAAAGAAACATTAGATGGTTTCATTGATAAGATGATTCAAATCGCTAAAGAAGTAGAAGAAAATCCAGAAGTTGTACAAGAAGCACCGCATACGACAGTCATTAAACGTTTAGACGAAACGATGGCTGCACGTAAACCAGTTTTACGTTATGCAAAGCCAGCTCCTGTACAAGTTTGATTAGAATAACAAAAGAAGAACTCGCTGAGGCGGGTTCTTTTTTTGTATGGATAATTTGTCCCGCATTAACGGACAGTAAACTCCCAACTCAAAACTTAGCTGGTGCAAAGAAGCCAGGTGGGAGATAAACTGTCCGTAAATGCCCGATTGGTTCAACTAATAATCAGTGGGGATGAACAAAAATCCCCACTGATTAAAGTTTCACTTTATACAGAAATAGTGAAGAAAATGTTAAAAAAATATATTTTTTGTTTCCTAATGGTGTAAAGGTGTAGTTTTATAGGTAGTTTTGTTGAAAAAGTCGGTTTGATAAAAGTATTTATTTTTGTTAGAATTTTATTGAAATTAAGAAGATGTGATGAGGCAAAGATTACTCATTTTTATGTATATGTGAAAAAACGAACAAGACGGGGGTGAAAGTGTGGGATATCGATGTTATAGAATGGTATACCATTTAGAAAATGGAGAAACAATTAAAGATGTAAAAGAATTTTGCTATCGAGACCAAGGAAAAGTGTTAGAAAGAGTAGCAAATCGTGTAATGGATAATAGAGAAGTGACGGCGATTGATAAACAAGGAACAATCATTTCAATAGCATGTGAGGACATTGTAAAGGTAGAACTTGATTACATAACAGAAAGTTAACCTTGAGTCATATCGAATTATTCGATAAAATAAACTGTTGAATGGTGAAGTGAGAAGAGAGGAGTTTATCATGGGTAGTACAAGACACTTTTATATGTTTATCTTAGCGTTTGTTCTTGTTGTCGCATTAACGATTTACTTAATCGTTGACAGCAGCTGGTACAACACGGTTCATCCGGCATTCCTTCTGTTTATGTATATAGGAATTGCAGTAGTAAGTTTCGGAATGAGAGACGAGATGTTAGATCGCTTTGAAAAGTGATACATATACGAAAGACCAACAGGAAAATGTTGGTCTTTTTTTCTTGCCAAAAATAGGATGATGTGTATATACTGTATATATAAGGTATATACAGTATATACACACACTGGAGGAAAACATGAATATTATTATTTCGAATTCTTCCCAAGACCCTATTTATGTGCAAATAAGAAAACAATTAAGCCAGCTTATTTTAAATGGTGTTTTAAAGGGTGGAGATCAATTACCGTCTATTCGTAGCTTAGCGAAGGAATTGCAAATTAGTGTAATTACAACGAAGCGTGCGTACGAGGAGCTTGAAAAAGAAGGATATATAGAAACTGTTGCTGGGAAGGGGACTTATGTTTCACGTAAAAATAATGCACTATTAAAAGAACAGCGGCTACGTCTATTGGAAAGTAAGGCTGAAGAAATCGTAAAAGAAAGTAAAGTGTTGCAGCTTTCACTTGAAGAATTGCAGCAGATGATTGCGTGTTTATATAAGGGGGAATAAGAGATGTTAGAGTTAAAAAACGTTTGTAAAAGTTATGAAGGTTTCGCAGTGAAAAATATAAGTTTTACGTTACCACGCGGATATATTATGGGGTTTGTCGGACCGAATGGGGCTGGGAAAAGTACGACAATCAAAATGATTATGAATTTAATTAAAAAAGATAACGGAGATATAAAAATTTTTGGCAAGGACAATAAGAAAGCTGAAAAGGAAATAAAACAAAATATCGGCTTTGTATATGATGAAAATCATTATTACGAAGATTTAACGTGTGAACAAATGAAGCGTATTATTGCACCGTTATATAAAAAGTGGGACGAAGAGCAGTATCAATCGTATATACATAGATTGCAAGTTCCAAAGTATAAAAAAATTAAAGAGCTATCTAAAGGGATGAAAATGAAGTTTGCGATTGCCATCGCACTTTCGCACCACGCAGAGTTTATTATTATGGACGAACCGACAGCAGGGTTAGATCCAGTTGTTCGAAGTGAATTACTTGATATGTTGCAAGAAATTGTAATGGAAGATGAAGTATCCGTATTATTCTCAACGCACATTACAACAGATTTAGAGCGCATCGCAGATTATATTACGTTTATCAACGATGGAGAAATTATATTTACTGGTGAAAAAGACGACTTAATGGAGAACTACGTAATCGTAAAAGGAAGTAATGATTTATTAGACCGAGAAGGAAAAGAACTATTTGTTGGATTACGAAAAAATAAGTTTGGTTTTGAAGGTTTAGCGAAGGATAAACAAGCAATTATAGATTGGTTTGGAAATGAGGTTGTAATAGAAAAGCCTACATTAGACGATATTATCGTTTACACCGCGAAAGGAAGAGATGCCTATGCGTCAGCTCGTATATAAAGATTTGTTCTTTTTTCGGGTAATTTGGTTAGTGAATCTTGTTATGCCCCTTTTGTTCTTTATGTTAGATGCAAGTGGTGAATTGTTATTTCCAATGAGTTGTCTATTTATAACCTTTTCATCGGTTATGACGTTAACCGTTATGGATGAAAGAAATAAAAGTGACATTGTTATAAATAGTTTACCGGTAAGTCGAAAGGATATCATAATTGCTAGATATATTTCCTGTGCAATATTCATTGTTGGTGCCATTCTCTCTACGATGTTAGTTGTTTTTCTTATAAGGGGTATTGTGGTTATTAGTGATATCGGTGTATATCATCCTAATCTATACATTGAAATTCCATGGTATGAAGTCATAAATGGAGCTGTTTATGCCACATTTTTTGTTGTCACGTTTTTCCCTAGTTATTATGGTACAAAATCGAAGGTAGTAAGAAGTATAGGATCAGCAGCATCAATAGGAGTGGGTGTAATTCTTTGGATATTTATTAGTGATGGGCTGAATGAAACAACATCTTCATTCAGTGAGTGGATTATGAATCCAGTACATATTGGTGTATTTATAGTTGGAGGAATGATATTAGCTAGTGTCTATATCGTTTCTATGTTTCTTACAATTAAAATTTATGAAACGCGTGATTTATAGAGAGGAGAATTTATATGCAACAATTGATTTTGAAGGAGTTTTTTTTACAGAAGAAGATGTTTCCTTTCTATTTTTTAATCCCTATTTTATCTATTTTTAAGAATTCCGTCGAACCAATGGGGATTGCAATAGGAGTATTTATAACATGTAGTACGATTATATATATTTCTTTTTATTATGACGAGAAAAGTAAAGCAGAAAAAGTGTTAGTGAGTTTGCCTATAACGAGAAAAGAGATAATTATAGCTAAATATATTTCAAGCACATTATTTATTATGGCTGGTTTGAGTGTAACTTTTATAGTCGTAATATTAGGAAATATTTTATTGAACAGAGATATAGTTATGCCTGGGTATGTAATATTTTCAGCAATAGTAGCAACTTTGATTTATTGTGCAGTAACGATACCGACTAATTACATTGGGGGATATAAAGTTATTACTGTCTTAAATTTGATTATGCTTTTTCCTTTAATGGGTATGATTGGTCTTATGTGCAATATTTTTGGTGATAAAACAATTATGTTAAAAGTACTCCACTCTCAAGAGGCTACACTAGCAATGGGTGTTCTTAGTATTGGAGTGTTAGTAAGTATATTCATATCAATGTTCCTCTCAATGAAAATGTTTCAGGAGGCAGAGTTATAGAAGGGGCATTTTCATATTAGGAGGGGTAATACATGATCAAGCAACTAATTTTAAAAGATTTCATCATTCAATGGAAATTTTTAATTTGGTACATACTGTATCCTGTTTTCTTTTATATGGCCTTAACAGATACGGAAAATCTGTTCATAATTATGTCAGTAATTATTACAATTGGGGCAACAGTAAAAACATTTGAAGCAGATAGTAAAAATGAGAGTGAAGTTATAGTAAATAGTTTACCAATATTGAGAAAACAAATTGTGTATGCGAAATATATAGTAGCAATAATTATTCTTTTTATAAGTGTAACGGTCGGTTGTTTCACGATAGGAATGAAGAGCGGGGTTAACTTATTTGAATTTATTGAAACGACAATGGTTGCTAGTATTAGCTTTATTTTATTGTATTTAAGCTTTGTTTTACCAATAGCCTTTTGGCTAGGGTATAAGAAATCCATTTTCATTACGATAGTAATATTCATGGCACCGATAGTTGTTTTAGAAGCTTTGTTTCAAATCAACTTAGAACAAATTCAACTATATAACAGCTTGTTATTCATTAGTTCAATATGCATGTTCATAATATCTATCTTCGTTTCAGTAAAAATATATGAAAAAAGAGAATTTTAAAAGGTGCCTTAAAAAAGGCACCTTCTTCAATAACGACAATACGAGAGCAGTAGTTTATAAAAAGAAACGCTATTTGGTACATCTTTTGGAGTATGTAATATAAAGCTGAAAACGATAACGAGAATAAGAAATAGGAAAAATAAAAATAGGATTTGCTTATGTATAGAATTTTGCATATTATTCACTCCTTTTTTTAGGTAGTATGTCCAAAAGAAAGGAGTGTATGAAAAATGTTAGGAGGGGAGAATGATGAACAAAAGAAAATGGTTATATAGAATAGGAATATTTTTATTTTCAATCGGTCTCATATTAGCAAATGTTTACTCGGATATACCACCGTTATTTCCAAGTTTACATAAAAGGGTTGGTATAAGTATTGCCATAGTTGGTCTGTTTTGTCTTATCACATCTAACTTCTACAGAAAGTCTGAATGAATATAAAAAAGGACAGTTACTCTTTTTCAGAAGTACTGTCCTTTTTTAATAACTTATTCCATAGTTTGGCGATACTCCATATAATGACGATTGCAATGGAGGCGATAATGGACCAAACAATTGATATAATTTCAAGTGTCATGTTAGGAAGGAATGTGAGAATGGATAATACTTTATGAAACAATGATTCTATTATATGAAAACTTATTTGTAATAGAATGACGATACCCAGTGTGATCCATGCTAATATTTTCTTTCCTTTTTCTTTCCACATGACATTCACCTCACGTTAGCTTAATAGTTTTAAGCCAACAGCGCCGCATAGAATACAGCTTAAGAAAGCAAGACGACGCCAATCCGCTGATTCTCGGAAAATGAGAATGCCTAGAAGTGCACTTCCAGCAGTTCCGATTCCAGTCCAAATTGCGTAAGCAGTTCCCATCGGTAATGTGTTCATCGCAAGAGATAAGAAGAAGAAGCTTACGCCGAAGTTAGCGATTAAAATAACTTTTGGTGCCCAGCCTTTCTTTTCAGTGGCTACTTTCATAAAGAGTACACCAATAATTTCACAAATACCAGCTAGAATTAAAAATACCCAAGCCATTTTATGCGGCCTCCTTCGCTTCTTTTTCTTCTGTTACTCGTTTTAAACCAATTACTCCGAAGAAGATTAAACCGATTAATAAAACTTTTACGATAGAGAAAGGTTCTCCGAAGATGAAAATCTCTGTAAGAACGATTCCGCCAGCTCCGATTCCTGTAAAGACTGCGTATACAGTGCCGACAGGTAAATCTTTATAAGCTCTAAATAATAAGACGAAACTAATTGTAATTAATAGAGCAACACCAGCCCATTCAAGTGGTGCCTCTGCTTTTTTTAGTCCAATCACCCAAAATATTTCAATAATACCAGCGATGATTACATAAATCCATGCCATATGTCATTTCTCCTTCCTACCAGTCGTTAGGTAAAGGGCTTAAAAACGACGCATTGCAAAGGAGCAATCCGTCAGTTTGAAAGTCCGCGCCAAAATACTTTCCAAGAAGCGTCTAAACGTGTCTCAAAACGATTTAAACCTGCGTATAATAGTTCAACCATAAGACCGTCGAGTAAGCATAGAAAAGCCTCTAAGGCGTCTTTTACTTCAATGTTATGCAGCTCATCTTGTTCGCTTGCTCTTTTAAATACAGGGAATAAAAGTTTTCCGACGTTTTCAATGTGTACATTTGCTTTATTAATAATTTGCTCGCGAAATGCATCAGGCGGAAAATAAGAAGTTCGTAACCAAAACATTGATTCTTCACTTTCACCAAATCGTTTTGCATACCCTTTTAATAATTTTAAAAGCAATTCTTCAGTGGACGAATTGGAAAAGCTTTCGATATCGCCTGTGAAGCTCTGCAAATCTTTTTGAAGAGCAGATTCTAAGCATATGAAATATAGCTCTTCTTTTCCTTTAAAGTGTGCGTAAATCGATGGTTTTTTAATCCCAACTTCTTGAGCAATATTTGCCAATGAAGTTCCTTCATAGCCGTAGCGTGCGAAATGAGAAAGTGCTACAGCTTTAATGCGGTTTGCTGTCATTTTCATCCCCTACCTACCGTTCGTTAGGTTCATTATATGAGATGGGAAATATAAAGTCAATAGGTGAAGAGCTGAGAAAGAGCGTTATAAGTAACGCTCTTTTTAGACAGTCTCTCGCTCAATTAAATGGAATGAAAGTTCTTTTGCACTGCCGACAATTTGCTCGCTTTGGATCTGCTTATGGAATAAAGAAAAAGCATGTGAGCCCATTGCGAGACCGGGATGTTCAATTGTGGAAATTTCTAATGCCTTTGAAATTTCATGATTATCAAATCCAAGGATAGCAAGGTCTTCAGGTACTCGAATACCATGTTTTCGAGCCTCTGTTAATAAACCAGCTGCAACTTGATCGTTCGCTGTGAAAATAGCAGTTGGACGATTTTTCATATTTAAAATACGATGGAGTATTTGTGCTCCGTCCTGCATTGTATAGCATTGGTGGAAAATCCATTCAGGATGCAACGTTTTCCCTTCGTTACGAAGTGTATCGGCGAACGCTTTTTCGCGCTCCATGGAATTTACACTTGTTTTTCTTGCTAAACAAATTCCGATTTTTTCATGGCCTCTACTTAGTAAATAGGCAGTACCAAGACGGAAACCTTCATAATGATCTACGTAGATGGATGAAATGAGGGGATGCTTCATTTTTTCACATGAAATAATAGGGGCAAATTTTGCAAAAGGTTCGATTTGTTCCCAAGAGCTCGTTCGGGAGCAAATAATCATCCCATCAAATTGTTTCATTTTCATCATTTCAAGAACACGAATTTCTTCAATGCTATCGTAATTCGTTTGACATAAATTAATATGATACCCAGCTAATAACGCTTCGTTTCCGATTCCTTCAATAATCGTACTGAAGTAGGGGAGGTTAATGAAAGGAAGCATAACGCCAATTGTATATGTTTTCCCTCTTATTAAATGGACAGCATTTATATTTTTTGCGTAGTTTAATTCTTCAACAGCATCTAGAACACGCTTACGCTTTTCTTCTTTTACGTAAGGGTGATTATTCAGGACACGAGAAACAGTTGATATCGATACACCAGCAGTTTTAGCAATTTGTTTTATATTGGCCATATGTATCACCTCTTTCCCTTATTATAAAGGGAAAATAATAAGAAAGAAAAAATCTTGACCTGAAAAGCTTTTCACAAACTATGGTATTAATAAGACTTCTTTTTATTCGCGTAACCTTTTCACTTGGGCGTAAGAATGATAGGGGTCTTTTTTGTTTGCAAAAAGTGTTGTCAAAATGTGTGAGAATAACGTGGAAAGTTTTCAAAGGTGGAGTTTGGTGACGAAGCGAATATGAAGAGAATATCAACGCTTCGTTCGTTAAGAGAGCGGTATGAAAGGGCGGAAACAAATTGAAAAAAAGAATCATTTGTTTCGTGTTTTCTAGTTTCGTGCTTAGTTCGTGTTCGTTTCAGCAAACGATGCAAGAAGAAAAACACTTTGTGGGAACAACGGGAGGAGCTATGGATCGTGTTACAGATCCTATTCCGCTAAAGGAACTTCCAAAATATTTTCCGGTGAAGTTTAAAGTTCCAACGTTTTTACCGTACGACATTACAAGTGATGTGAAGGGGGAAGTAAGAACGCTTGGGAAAAAGAACACTGTCTTAACGATTAAATATAAACAGAAAGAGCCAGGTAGAAATGAGTATATTGAGTTAAATGTCGCGAACTTTCCTTATAGTTTTCCGGATCTTGTGGAAGAGAAGCGATTTCAAGAACAAATGAAACTGAATAATGGAACGTCTGCTTATTTTAAAAATAAAGATGATTATGAACGTGGTGACGAATTTGCTACGCTTATATGGAAAGAGAAAGGAATTGAATATCAAGTGCTGTATCGGAATGTAGAAGAGAACGATGAAAAGGTAATCAAGCAGAATTTATTATACATTGCGAATAAGATGAAATGAAAAAACTAGCTGATTTATTCAGCTAGTTTTTTGTATGTTATTATTTCTTTTTAATTTTGCCTGTCCAAGATTTAAATCCACCTTGTAATTGGTAGAAATCTTTGTAGCCTTGTTTTTTTAAGTATTGCGCTGCACGACCTGTACGGAATCCGCTTTGGCAATATAAGTAAACAGGTTGATCTTGACGAAGTTCTTTATGGCGAAGGCGAATTTGTGATAACGGAATGTTACGTGCACCTAAAATATGCCCTGCGTTATATTCGTCTGCTTCACGAATATCGATAAGCTGTGCTTTACGGTAGCCAGCGCGAAATTCTTCTTCTGTAAGAGTTTTAATTAATTTTTTCTGATAGAAGTACATCCATACAGTGTAGCCGATAAATGCTACGATTACGGCTAATAAAATAATCCAAGTTGTTGACACGATTCTATCGCTCCCTTTTTTCTTATCCTACTTTCAATATTATAATGCCCTTATGTATTTATGCAACAGATTCATTTGCATATAAGAAGAAATTTCGTATTCTTTCACAAATTTTGTCGAATTTGGTAGACTAGAGAATGTGAAAAATAATTGGTTATATGAGGTGCAGGATGGGAAAAGAAAAATGGTGTTATATTAACTCTGGTCAATGTTCACCGGCATTTAATATGGCGTTAGATGAATGTTTATTAAATTGGCAAAGTGAAAAGAAAATGCCACCAACAATTCGTTTTTATGAATGGGAAGTACCAACATTAACAGTTGGGTATTTTCAACGTGTTGAAAAAGATATTAATATGGATGTAGTTAACGAAAAGAAATATGGATTCGTTCGTCGTCAAACAGGCGGCAGGGGTGTACTACATGACAAAGAGTTAACGTATAGTGTTATTGTGTCTGAAGATCACCCGAATATGCCGAAAACAGTTACAGAAGCGTATCGTGTTATTTCGCAAGGTTTATTAGATGGTTTTAAGGCATTAGGGTTAGAAGCATATTATGCAGTTCCAAAAACAGAAGCAGATCGTGAAAATTTAAAAAATCCACGTTCCGGCGTATGTTTTGATGCACCATCTTGGTATGAAATTGTAGTGGAAGGACGAAAAATTGCTGGTAGTGCTCAAACACGTCAAAAAGGTGTTATTCTACAGCATGGATCGATTCCATTAGAAATTGATTTAGATGAACTATATGATCTATTTTTATTCCCAAATGAACGTGTGAAGGAACGCATGAAGAGTATGTTCTCTTCTAAAGCAGTAGCAATTAATGAATTAACAGACCGTACATTTACGATAGAACAGTTAATTAAAGCGTTTGAAGTTGGCTTTGAAAAAGGATTGGATGTAGAACTTGTTCCATATGAATTAACAGAAGAACAGTTACATGAAGTTCAAACGTTAGCGAAAGAAAAGTATGAAAGTAATGAGTGGAATTATAAAAAATAAGAGATGGCAATTGCCATCTCTTATTTTTTTTATAGTAAATTAAGTACTTTTTCTACTTTGATTCCTTTATCTTGTAAAGAACGAAGGCGACTTACAACGTCCATAATTTCTTTGTCAAATGTAACGCTAATACCTTGGCTTTGTAGTTCTTCTTTTAAGCTTTCAATAGAATCATCTATGTCGATGCCAAGCTCGTAATCTTGACAAACTTCAATTGTCTTTTTCACGAGTTTAACATAATTTTCTTGTAGTTTTGAATTTGTTTCAGTCAAAGCAGGCTGCTTCGGTTTTGCAGGAGCAACCGGTGCTGTCTCTTGCTTTGTAACTGGAGTAGGGACCGCTTTTTTCACAGGCGCTGGAGTAACTAGTTCTACAGCTGCTTCTACGCTTACTGGCTTCGGTGTCGGTACCGGAGTAGGCTTAGGTGCCATAGCAGGTGTTTCCACACGCGTAACAGGCTTAGGAGCAGGTGTAATTGCTTTTGGAGCTTCTACAACTACTTCTTTTTTCGGTGCTGCTTCTACCTGTGTTTCTTCTTGCTCGGCAGCTTCTTTATTTTCTTTACTCCACATAACGCGTTCAATTTCTAGAGAAACATTGTTTTTGTTCATCGCTGTTAATGTAACTTTACCAACTTCAGCGTTTCCAGTGAAATCAACAATTTTATAAATAACACTCTTGTTCCAATCCACGTTTCCGCTCAAAAATAATTCTTCGTTACATTTCGGCGTTAAGCCCTCGATTTTAATTTCTGCGTTTACACCGTTTTCACTATATACCATAATTAGCGAAGCATTTACATCTTCGTCTGCTAACATTAGTTCACGTACCATTTTGCCGGTGCGTACTTGCGTTTTCTTCTTAACTGACATCTAATTTCTCCTCTCAAAAATTCAGTAATAATAAAAAAATCGTATAACGAAAAATAATTGCTCACGAAGATTTATGATACCGATAATAAAAGCATCACGTCAACAATTAACTTTAATTATTTTGCATTTTTCTTATTTTCTTTATGAAATTTTTCAATTTGTAAAATTAGACAGAAGAAAAAACAGCCTTTTGAAGGGCTGTTAAAAATTTGATTTTTTATATAGTAATTTATATAAAATAAAAAATAAGATAGCAATTAAAGCATTTTGCCAAAAGTTTAGATGATAAATGAGATAAGGTTGCTTTTGGAAATAAATATTTAAGAATACAGCGGAACAAAATGGAGTAGCAAATGCGAATCCAAATAGAATTCTTCTTTTCCAATTCATTTTCTGATTAAAGGAGTAACGCTTTAATAAATATAAAATAAATAGTATACCTAGTATAATTATTGAAACAGACGAAGTAGTTCCAAGGATACTAAAAGGTGGACTTATTATTTCGGTGTTCTTTTCAAAAAAGAAAACGAAAAGAGAAGCAATGGTGTCCATTCCAAACTGTATAGCGAGAAGTAAGCTAATAACAAAGCCGATTAAAGAAGTTTTTTCTAACATTGTTTGAACCGGCAAAGCCGATATGAGTTCATCACAATAAGATTGTAAGTCATCACCAAAAATGTCATAAGCATTTTTGTTTTCTGTTTGTGCTTCGATGAGATGGTCTAATATTTCTAGTAATAGTTCTTCTACTTGTTGCTCTGGCACGTTAGATAAACGAAGATAAACTAACATATCGCTATAAGCAACTTCATTTTCAGGTGTTAGAAGCTCACGTTTTTTATTATTCAATTCAATCATGTCTTGTGCATTCATCCCTATCACTCCCCCTGTAATAAGTTATTTACCGTAGTTGAAACCATTCCCCAGCTTTGTTTAAATTCTTCAAGCTGCTCTAATCCTTTATCGGTTACGTGATAATATTTTCGTTTTGGACCGAGTGAGGAGGCTTTTAATGTTCCTTCAATCAATTTTTCTTTTTGCATACGTAACAATAACGGATATATGCTTCCTTCGCTTACGAATGTAAATCCGTGTTTATTTAATTTTGTGCTCAGTTCATATCCGTACACTTCTTCTTGTGAAATGATGTATAGGATGCAACTTTCTAGTACACCTTTTAACATTTGGCTGTGCATGATTTCACCACCTTTTACTCAGGTAACTTGCGTTGCAAGGTAGCTGTTATCCAAATTATAACATTCAGTAACTTGCAACGCAAGTTACTGAAGTGGAAAACTTTAATGCGTGTTAATTTTTCAACGTTTCCCATACTAACGAGAGGGAGGGAAGCATATGAAACCATTTATGCCAAAACTCGTTTACTTTGAACCAAAGGCACTTGAATATCCGCTTGGAAAAGAGCTTTATGAGAAGTTTACGAAGATGGGATTAGAAATTCGTGAAACGACATCACATAATCAAATTAGAAATTTGCCAGGAGAAAATGATTTGCAAAAGTATCGTAATGCAAAGGCTACACTTGTCGTTGGAGTAAGGAAGACGCTAAAGTTTGATACGTCAAAACCGTCAGCTGAATATGCAATTCCGCTCGCAACAGGGTGTATGGGACATTGTCATTATTGCTATTTGCAAACAACACTTGGGAGTAAGCCTTACGTTCGTGTGTATGTCAATCTTGATGAAATATTTGAGAAGGCAAAGCAATATATGGATGAAAGGGCACCTGAAATAACAAGATTTGAAGCAGCGTGTACATCAGACATTGTTGGGATTGATCATTTAACACATGCATTAAAGCGGGCGATTGAATTCATTGGAGAAAGTGAATATGGACGCTTACGTTTCGTCACGAAATATTCGCACGTTGATCATTTATTAGATGCAAAGCATAATGGGAAAACTCGTTTCAGGTTTAGTATAAATTCACGATATGTAATTAAAAATTTTGAACCAGGGACATCGCCATTTGAGGAGCGAATTGAGGCGGCACGTAAAGTAGCAGGTGCAGGTTATCCACCTGGTTTTATAGTCGCGCCACTTTATATGCATGAAGGATGGGAAGAAGGATATCGTGAACTATTTGAGCGACTGTACAATGCGCTGAAAGATATGACGATACCAAATTTAACGTTTGAATTAATTCAGCATCGTTTTACGAAACCAGCGAAAAAGGTTATTCAAGAGCGTTATCCAAATACGAAGCTTGAAATGGATGAAGAGAAGCGGAAGTATAAATGGGGACGATATGGCATCGGAAAATATGTATATAAAAAGGATGATGCAGCAGTATTGGAAGAAACGATAAGAGGTTATATAAATGAATTTTTTCCTAATGCAGAAATACAATATTTTACTTAAGGGGGGTCTGTATGCAAATACAGATTCTTTTTTGTTTTATATATTTAGGCTCGTTTTCAACTTGTCACGTTATTCTTTCTGGTGTATCATTTTATTGATTGCTTCGTACGGAATAAGCAAAATGAACTTGGATGGAGGAAACCGATGCCTACCCCTAGTATGGAAGATTATATTGAACAAATTTATTTGTTGATTGATGAAAAGGGTTACGCCCGCGTATCTGATATTGCTGAAGCGCTTAGTGTACATCCATCCTCTGTAACAAAAATGGTGCAAAAATTAGACAAAGATGAATATCTAATTTATGAAAAATATAGAGGGCTTGTATTAACAACAAAAGGTAAAAAAATCGGAGAACGTCTCGTATATCGTCATGACTTGCTAGAGCAATTTATGCGTATTATCGGTGTGGATGAAAGTAAAATTTACAATGATGTAGAAGGAATTGAACATCATTTAAGTTGGGAAGCGATTGATCGCATTGGTGATTTAGTGCAATACTTTGAACAAGATACAGTCCGAGTGGAAACACTTCGCGGTGTTCAAAGAGCAAATGAAGAGAAAAGTAATTAAGGGGAACGTATGGCGTTTCCTTTTTTATTTCAATTCGAAAAGGATGGGAGAATTATGAAAGCAATTATTTTTGATTTTGATGGATTAATTGTGGACACAGAAACGATATGGTTTCACTCTTTCAGAGATGCTGTTCGTGAATACGGCGGGGAACTACCTTTAGAGGAATTTGCGAAATGCATTGGAACAACAGATGAGGTACTTTATACATATCTAAATGATCAATTAAAAGAGAAGTTTAACAAAAGTGTATTAAAAGAAAAAGTGGCAACTTTACATAAAGAGAAAATGAGAATACCAGAAGCTCGTGACGGGGTAAAAGAATATTTAGAAGAAGCGAAAGAAATGGGATTAAAAATCGCACTAGCTTCTAGTTCTTCTAGAGAATGGGTTATTCATTTTTTAGAAGAGCTACAAATTCGAGAATATTTTGAAGTAATTAAAACGAGAGAAGATGTTGAGAAGGTAAAACCAGATCCAGCTCTTTATCGAGTTGCAATAGAAGAATTAGGAATTAAGCCATCTGAAGCTGTTGTATTTGAAGACTCATTAAATGGATTGAGAGCAGCAGTTGCAGCGGGATTAACGTGCGTTGTGGTACCTAATGATGTGACACGGAATTTACCGTTTGAAAATCATCATCTTCGAATTGAAAGTATGAGAGAGAAAAGTTTAAAAGAAGTGCTTCAAAGTATAAAAAAAGACCGTATTTCCTAAAAGGAAGCACGGTCTTTCTTTTTGCTTTTTTTGCCTTCAATGACAGTTAAATGAGACTGTTTTCTTTTTCGTTTCAAAGTGGAAGAATTCCCTTTTTTACTTTTGTCATTAGAAGTATTTGACTTAAAGAAAGAATTGCCTAGGGGTGCTACATTTTGTTTCCCATGTTTGCGGTTCGATTGTTTTGCCGCACGCTTATATGAGCTTTGCGAATTTGCGGAACCACTGGAATTTGTAAACATCTTGTATAGCAAGTAAAAGATACCGACAACAAGTAACATGTACCCGATATTTCTTAATACACCCATGGGATTTGTAATAACAGATGAAACAAGGCCGAATATTGCCAATCCGATAATAAGCACAAATATAGCGAAAGTAAACGAACGACCGTTCATAAGGGACACCTCCTAAAAACATATATTGAAATTAGTATATTAACGATGAGGAAAGGAGTTGAACACCATTTTTAAATAATTATTGTTTGTTCTCTAAACGTAATAATTCTTCAAACGATGCAATTGCTACTTCCACTTGATCATCTGTTGGTTCTTTCGTTGTTAATAGTTGTAGCCATAATCCAGGATATCCAAGTACGCGTAATACGGGAATGTCTCGTAATCGATTTGTAAATTGCAATACTTCAAAAGAAATACCAAGTACAACTGGAATTAATAAAATTCTGTTTATAACTCGTGCCCAAAGAGGATCTGTAGGGACTAGGAAATAAACGAACATTCCAATAATGACTGTAAATATAATAAAGCTACTGCCGCATCTATAATGGAGACGAGTTTGCTTTTGAACGTTTTCTACAGTCAGAGGAAGGTTATTCTCGTAAGCATTGATTACCTTATGCTCTGCACCGTGATACTGAAATACCCGCTTAATAAGTGGGGTTAAAGAAATAAAGTATATATAGCTCAATAATAGCATGAGCTTAATGACACTTTCGACAATGATTTGCCCAGTATGAGATGGGAAAATCGGTCTCGTTAATTCAGCTAATAGTGCAGGAACTGCTGTGAAAATGACTTTACCGAATATAAAAGATAAAACGCCAACAGCTGCAACTCCTAATACCATCGTTAATTTTGATTGTTCTTCTTTTTTATTTGCAATTTGTTCATCATCTTCTGGGTGGACGTCAAATCGTTCTGAAGCGAAGTTTAAATGCTTTGCTCCATTCGCACTTGCATCCACAATAGCGGCAATCCCTCGTAAAAATGGAATTTTTTTTAGGGTAGATAGTACTTTATTACGAACGCGTGGTAATCGATAAAATTCAATCGATTTATCTTTACGACGAACCGCTGTAACAGTATATTCTCTACCGCCAAACATAACTCCTTCTATGACCGCTTGCCCGCCATATATTTGTTTTGACTCTTCTGCCATGTTAACACCAACCTGTATTTGTTTCTCTCTTATGTAGAAAAAGAGGCAATTGTCATACTGGGTTCTGTCGTTTTGAAATAAGACAATCACCGAGTTTCCTTTATTTTATCGGCAAATACAAGTAGATGACAAGGGAAAATGTTATGAGAGTCGGACATTTCTTATTCTTTTTATGGACAAATTTCGCAGGATTTAAACATGCTTCAAAATAGTTTCGGGCATACTATTGAGCGGAGGTGTCGATGTGAGTCAAGAACAATTAGGAACAAGGAATTTTGTGCAGATTGGTTTGTTTGGTGGAATCTTTTGGGGCGGGATCTGGTATTTCCTTCATATATTTTCATTCACGGAGGCGGGACCGAATTATTTCCTTTTACCATTTGCGTTTGGAAGTTGGAAAGAGGGGGTATGGGGCAATGTGTTCGGAATAGTGTGTATGGGACTTCTTTCAATTTTGATCGCCTTTTTGTATAAAGCATTTTTTGCGAAGTTTGAAGGGATTATAGCGGGAATTATTTATGGGCTATTTTGGTGGGCACTACTATTTTTGGGGATGGGTTTAATGGCTCCTGTTATTAAAAGTGCGCTCCATTTACCAAAAGAGACAATTGTGACGACAATATGTATTTTTATATTGTATGGTGTGTTTATAGCATATTCTGTTTCTTACGCAGTAAATAGCAATAAAGCAGAACAAGAAGGGTAAGAGAAGACGAACTATTCAAATAAGTAACTCCTATGTTAAAATATTGTATAGATATTTAATATTAAGGAGTTTTAAGAATATGAAAAAGTTACTCCTCGTAAACGGTCCTAACCTAAATCGCCTCGGTGTTCGTGAGGTAAATGTATATGGAAAGGGCACGCTAGCGACACTTGAAGCAGATATGAAGCAAGAAGCAGAAACAATGGGAGTGGAGTTAGAATGTTTCCAATCGAATCATGAAGGTGCCATTATCGACATTATTCATGAAGCGGAAGATATATATGAAGGGATCATTTTAAATCCGGGAGCATTTACGCATTATAGCTATGCGATTCGTGATGCCATTGCGAGCATTTCGATTCCTGTTATTGAAGTACATATTTCTAACATTCATCAGCGTGAATCGTTCCGTCATGAATCTGTGACGGCAGCTGTTTGTGCAGGTCAAATTGTAGGATTTGGTTTTTATGGCTATAAGTTAGCATTATTTGCATTAATGGAGAAATTGAGGGAGGCATAAAGTAATGGAGAAAATTGAAAGATTACGAAGTGCATTTGATGAGGCTGGCATTGACGGTATTTTGTTAACAAATGAACATAGTCGTAGATATATGGCTAACTTCACAGGAACAGCAGGCGTTGTTCTTATTTCAAAAGATCGTGCTCAATTTATTACAGATTTCCGTTACGTCGAGCAGGCAAGTAAACAAGCGGTTGGATATGAGGTTGTACAGCACGCAGGATTGATCATTGATGAAGTGGCAAAGCAAGTGAAAGAGCTTGGAATTCAAAAACTTGGTTTTGAGCAAGATACTCTTACATATAGTTCTTATTCAGTGCATAAGGAAGCGATTGATGCTGAATTTATCCCGACTTCTGGACTTGTAGAAAAGTTACGCTTGATAAAGACTGATTCAGAGATTAAGATATTAAAGGAAGCTGCACAGATTGCAGATGCTGCCTTTGAGCATATTCTATCATTCATTCGCCCGGGAGTATCTGAAATTGAAGTGTCAAATGAACTTGAATTTTTCATGAGAAAACAAGGAGCAACATCTTCTTCGTTTGATATTATCGTTGCTTCAGGTCTTCGTTCGGCATTACCGCACGGCGTGGCATCTGAAAAAGTGATAGAAACAGGAGATTTCGTTACATTAGACTTCGGCGCTTATTACAAAGGATATTGTTCTGATATTACTCGTACGATTGCAGTCGGTGAACCATCTGATAAATTAAAAGAAATTTATAATATCGTTTTAGAAGCACAACTACGTGGTGTGAACGGTATTAAAGCTGGTTTAACAGGTCGCGAGGCTGATGCGCTAACGCGTGACTACATAACGGAAAAAGGATATGGTGAATACTTTGGACACTCTACTGGTCATGGAATAGGTCTTGAAATCCATGAAGCACCAGGTTTAGCGTTCCGTTCTGATACAGTACTTGAACCAGGTATGGCTGTAACAGTAGAGCCAGGTATTTATATTCCAGGTATTGGCGGCGTACGTATTGAAGATGATATCATTGTGACAAGTGAAGGTAATGAAGTAATTACGAAATCACCAAAAGAACTTATTATTTTGTAATACACAGGAGGATTTTTTTACATGATTTCAGTAAACGATTTTCGTACAGGTTTAACAATTTCAGTGGACAATGCCCTTTGGCAAGTACTTGATTTCCAACACGTAAAGCCAGGTAAAGGTGCTGCATTCGTTCGTTCTAAACTACGTAATCTTCGCACAGGTTCTGTTCAAGAGAAAACATTCCGTGCAGGTGAGAAAGTAGAAAAAGCACACATCGAAAACCGTCGTATGCAATACTTATACGCAAGCGGTGAGGCTCACGTATTTATGGATAACGGAACTTATGAGCAAATCGAACTTGGTGAAAAACAAATCGAGCGCGAGCTTAAATTCCTAAAAGAAAACATGGAAGTAGCAATTATGACTTACCAAGGCGAAGTACTTGGTGTTGAACTTCCAAACACAGTTGAATTACAAGTTACAGAAACAGAGCCTGGTATTAAAGGTGATACTGCTTCTAACGTAACAAAACCAGCTACATTAGAAACTGGTCTTGTTGTACAAGTACCAATCTTCATTAACGAAGGCGAAATGCTTATCATCAACACTGGTGAAGGTAAATACGTTTCTCGTGCATAGTAAAAAAACACTCGTGATAATTCACGAGTGTTTTTTTATAGGAAATAGGGTAGATAGTAAATAGCTGTTACTATAAAACTGACTAAAACAAGTGAAAGAGTACCCATAATAGATGGAGTCAAAACAATTTGAAATGGTTTTATTTCGCCAGTCTCAACGCCAGTTAATGTTTTGCTTATTGCGTGATCTGTAATGTTATTTCTATGGTTACTCATAATAATTAACCACATAATTGCAAATATTGCTAAACTACCAAGGAAAAAGGTCTCTATAAATGACCAACCGACTAATAATGAAAAAAGATAAATAAGAGCTAATTCTACTACAACGGTTAAACTAATTTTCAATGCCTTCATATTTTTCCTCCTCATTCTGTAATTTCAACCAGTTTAAAAAATTTTCACGTGACACGACATGCAGAGAGCAAGGTGACCTTACTTCTTTCTCTAGTGCAGCGTGTTCGTCTGGAAACTTGTTTTCCACATGCAATGAAATATAGGGTAGTTTTTCTTGTGCTTTTAGTGAGCGGATATTATTCGTTTTAGCACCAGCAAATACGTAGGAAAGTTGTAAGTCTAAAAAGGCGATTTTAAAGATTTCTTTTTTAGCAGCCTCGTTATAGCCTTTTCCCCAGTATGGATAGCCAATCCAACTACCAATGTGAGATTGCTTTTTTTCATTATTAATATGTTTAAGTGTGGTGAGGCCAATTATTTCATTTTCTTCATTCACAATCATTCTCGATAAGGATTTCTTTTGACGCTCTTCTTCTATTGCGAAAAGAAGAAATGTTTTCGTGTCTTCGATGTTTTATACCGTTATCCCCAATGCATTTTTTATATGTGGATCACTTGATAGCTCGAAAATCACATTTGTATAGCATAAATCTAGTGGTAATAAAGTGACGTGCTGCATGGTTTAAACCCCTTTCAAACTAAATATACCATAATATACCATAAAATAATATAAATATTCAGATTCTAATTCAGACTTTAGAGAAAAATTATGTTTTTACTTCTGAAATAGACAACCTCTGCATATGGTTGTACAAATATATTCTTTTTTAGAATACGAAGTTAGTAACTGTTACGGGAGAAGGTGGAAGAATGAAACAGTGGCTAGCGGCAATGGAAACATCCGTGCTTGTTATGGGGGCACTTCGATTATTTTCAGGTAGTGCGGAGATATTTGCTGCTTTGCTTATGCTTTATGTGAATGATGCGAAGAAAGCGTTGTTTATAAATGGTATGTTGGCGTTTGTTGGACCTACCGTATTAATTTTAACAATGACAATTGGGATAGCGAGTGTAGCAAGTGAAATTTCTTTCTTGAAGCTCTTTTTTCTAGCGCTTGGAATTTGCTGTATTTTTATCGCATTACTGAAATAGTAAGTCGAGTATAGTGGGGAGAAGCCGATGAAAGAGGTATTAGAAGTTTTACCAAAAACGATGAAGTACTTAATTGAAGAATGTAAGCAATACGATGCTTTAGAGGAAATTCGTGTTCGAATTGGAAGGCCGCTAGAGTGTATTGCACACGGAAAGGTGTTTTTTTATGACTATATCACTACTGCAGAGGATGCTATTTACTTATTGAATAAATTAAGTCAATTCTCAATTTATACGATGGAAGAGGAATTAAAACGTGGGTATGTGACGCTTCGCGGGGGGCATAGAATCGGGTTAGCAGGAAAAGTCATTACAGAAAAAAGCGCAGTGAAAATGATTCGTGATGTCTCTTCCTTTAATATTCGTATTGCTCGTCAAAAAATAGGGATTGCTGAACCGCTTTTGCCATATTTGTATGAAAAAAGGTGGTTAAACACGATGGTAATTGGCCCTCCCCAAACGGGAAAAACGACACTTTTAAGAGATGTAGCACGTTGCATGAGTCAAGGGGTAAGTGCTTCGGAAATTCCTTCCTGTAAAGTGGGGATCGTTGATGAACGTTCAGAAATTGCTGGCTGTGTGAAAGGAATCCCGCAATATGATTTTGGTACCCGAGTCGATGTGTTAGACGCATGTCCAAAGGCAGAAGGAATGATGATGATGATTCGTTCTATGAGTCCTGATATTTTGATCGTAGATGAAATTGGCCGTAAAGAAGATAGTGAAGCAATTATGGAGGCAGTGCATGCAGGTGTTCAGCTTTTTATAAGCGCACACGGATTTTCCTATGAGGATGTTGTGAGACGTCCATCGCTCAAGGCAGTGCTAGAGCTTGGTATATTTGATAGGTTTGTGGAGTTGTCAAAAGCGAGGGGTCCAGGAACGGTTATGCAGGTGAAAGATAAATATGGAAAACCAGTGTTATCAAATAGAAAGGCTGAGGGCGTATGGTGAAAATATTTGGTGCAGTGTTAATCGTTGCGGTCAGCACCTTTTTCGGGTTTTCGTACGCTAAAAGATACAGTGAGAGGCCGAGGCAAATTAGGTTATTAAAATCAGCACTTCAATCATTAGAGGCAGAAATTATGTATGGACACACACCTTTATCTGAGGCTGCCGAGCGATTAGTTAAACAAATGCCAAAGCCATTAAATTGGATATTTCAAAGTTTCGCTAAAAAACTAGAAAGTGGAGAACAAACGGTAAGGGAAGCTTGGATAGATAGTTTGAAAGAGAATTGGAAGTTGACGGCTTTTCAACAAACCGAGTATGAAATACTGCAGCAATTTGGTGAAACGCTCGGGCAACATGATCGTGAATCACAACAAAAACATATTCGCTTATGTATTACACATTTGGAGAGAGAAGAAGAGGAAGCGAAAGCTTTACAACTGCAATACGAAAAAATGATTAAGAGCTTAGGGGTACTAGCAGGGCTACTAATTGTAATTTTACTGCTATAGGGGGGAGAAAGGCGATGTCCATTGATGTTGGATTAATATTTCAAATCGCCGGAATCGGCATTGTTTTAGCTTTCATTCATACTGTACTAAAAGAATTGAAGCGTGAGGATATTGCAAATTGGGTTATCCTTGTCGGTTTTGTCGTCATTTTATTTCATGTTGCATTTTTAATTAATACGCTATTCGACAAGATTAAAAGTGTCTTTCTCTTCCAGTAAAGGAGGCGGTTCGAATCGAAATTATACAAATTGTCGGATTAGGCCTCGTTGCTACGTTTTTAGCTGCTGTTTTGAACCAGCATAAATCTAGTATTACATCTTTATTTATTGTGTTCGTAGGTAGCGTGATGTTTCTTATTTTAATCGATCAAATTCATTCTATTTTACAAATGATTGAGAGAGTAGCGAGTGAAGCGAAAGTTAGTAACGTCTACGTGGAAACGTTACTAAAGATTATTGGAATTGCTTATATTGCCGAGTTTGGAGCTCAAATTACAAAAGATGCTGGTCAAGGTGCCATCGCTTCGAAAATTGAACTTGCTGGGAAAATCTTAATTCTCGTTATGGCAATTCCTATTTTGACGGTTGTAATTGAAACTATTCTCGGATTTTTACCGACGGGATAAGGGGGAGTGAATGTTGAGGAGGTTTGGAGCTAAGCTGCTATTTGCTTGCTTCCTTTTCTTTTCTTTACCGGTTGTTGTACAAGCTTCTCCTGTAGAAACAAACGTCGTTGATCAACAATTGGATAAGCTCGGAATTGAAGATGTGAAGCAATTTTGGGACGGGCTTGTTACAAAATATGGAGGCTATTTGCCAGAGAGTCAAAAAGGGAGTTTTATGGAGTTTGTAAAGGGAGAAAAAGAATTCTCTCTAAAAGAGTGGATGATAGGGTTATTAAAATATTTATTTCATGAGCTTGCAGCTAATGGAAAACTGCTTGGCACACTCATTATGCTCACAATCTTTAGTGCATTGTTGCAATCACTGCAATCCGCTTTTTCAAAAAGTAGTGTAAGTAAAATTGCTGATGCTGTTGTATATATGGTACTTATTATTTTTGCTTTAAATAGTTTTTATGTCGTTATGACATATGCAAGAGAAACGATACAAACAATGGTAGATTTCATATTAGCGCTATTGCCAATTTTATTGGCGCTTATAGCGACTGGTGGCGGGGTTGTATCTGTATCTTTCTTTCATCCGATTATCATTTTCTTAATGAATACAAGCGGGCTTCTTATGAATTATATCGTTCTACCGCTTTTATTACTGGCAACGATATTAAGTATTGTAAGTACAATGAGTGATCAATATAAAGTGACGAAATTGTCCAAGCTTCTGCAAAACGTTAGCGTTGGGATTATCGGTATTTTCTTAACGATTTTTTTAGGAGTATTATCTGTACAAGGAACAGCAACAGCCGTTGCTGATGGAATAGCTGTGAAAACTGCTAAATTTGTAACAGGGAACTTCATTCCAGTAGTCGGAAGGATGTTTACAGAAGCGGCAGATACTGTTATTAGCGCATCAGGATTATTGAAAAACACAGTCGGAATTATTGGGCTCGTCATTTTATGTTTAATTGTTGCTTTTCCAGCGATTCAAATTTTCTGTATCGCATTTATTTATAAATTCGCAGCAGCAGTATTGCAACCGGTTGGCGGCGGAGCAATTATTCAATGCTTAGACATTATTGGACGAAGCATCATTTACGTATTTGCTTGCTTAGCTATCGTATCATTTATGTTCTTTTTAAGTATTACAATTATTATTGCTGCGGGGAATATTACACTTATGATGCGGTAGGAGGTGAAGAGTATGCAATTTGTTACAGAGTGGATCAGAAATATTATCGTTTTTTTGCTCTTAGCGACAATGCTTCATCTTATTCTTCCAAATTCGAATTTGCAAAAATACGTTAAATTCGTTGTAAGTCTTTTGTTAGTCGTATTAATTTTAACACCCCTTTTTAAACTATTGCAGACAGATGTAAATGAAGTAATTGCAAATTTTAATGAAGAAAAGTACGTAGCAGAAGGATCTGTAAAAAATTCAATAGATTCGAAGAAAAAAGAAATACAAGCTCTAACACGTGCATATAGTTTAGAAGAGATGGCTACCAAAATGAAAAAAGAAGTAGGAAAAGAGTTTGAGAAACAGTATGGTATGTCAGTCTCTGAAATACAAATAGTCGCAGCGGAAAGCACAGCGGAAGTAAAGTCAGCGAAAGATATTCAATCTGTTGTTGTGACGTTAAAAGAAAAAGAACGTAGTAAAAATGATGCAATCGAAACAGTAAAACCAGTTGAAATTAACACGAAAGAACCACCGAAAAAAGTAGAGGAAACGAATGTAGAAATGAAAGACTTCTTTTCAAGCAGGTGGCAACTAGAGAATAAACAAATCCAAGTTCAAATGGAAGGGAGGACAGGTAGAGTAAATGGACAATAAAGATAAAAATTCGAAGTTCTCATTTTTTCGAAACTTATTGAATGGAGATGAAAAAGAAAGTAATGAGAAGGGAAGAAAGGTAACACCTAAGTTCTTACTTGTCCTACTCATACTTGGAATTTTGCTTATGTTTTCTAGTAGTTTTTTTTCAAGTAAAAAAGAAGAAGTACCTGTATTTAAAGAACAAAAAACTCAAAACCAGGAAAAAGATGTACCAACTTTTGGACAAAAAAATAATGATAATATGTCAAATGTAGAAAAATATGAAAAAGCGTATGAACAAGAATTAAAAACTGCTTTAGAAGAAATAGCAGGAGTAAAAGACGTAACGATTAAAGTGAATTTAGATTCATCTGAAGAAAAAATTTTAGAAAAAAATACAGTGAAACGCTCACAAACAACAGGTGAAACAGATAAAACAGGCGGTAAGAGAGAAGTAGAGGACGAGTCTCTTGATGAAAAGACTGTCATTATACGTGAAGGGGATAAAGAAACTCCTGTTGTTTTACGAACAGAGAAGCCGAAAGTACGTGGTGTTCTTGTCGTAGCAAAGGGAGTGGATAATATACAAGTTAAAGCAATGGTAAAAGAAGCTGTGATAAGGCTGCTAGATGTACCGGCCCATCGCGTTTCAGTTTCACCGAAAAATTGATAGGGAGGAAATAAAGTGTTAAAAAAACAAACAGTTTGGTTATTAACGATGTTAAGTTTAGTTGTTGTACTATCTGTGTATTACGTGACAACTCCTGACAAAATGAATACAGCATCGCCGGCAACAGGTGAAAAGATTGGACAAGAAAAACAAGGTACTGATAAAGCAGTAACAAACGAAGCGCCTAAAGAAACTCCGAAAAAAGAAAATACAAGCAAGGAAACAACAAATAAAGAAACAGACAAAAAAGAAAATGCAAAAAAAGAAACAAGTAAAAAAGAGGGCAATGTATCAGTTCAATCAAGTGATGAGAATTTCACAGCTTTACGTATGCAAATGGAAGATCAGCGTAGTGAACAAAAAGCAAAATTACAAGAAGTGATGAGTTCAACAAAAGCT